>NZ_JBDJLK010000019.1:0-88103 GCF_039673335.1 Pseudomonas sp. TWI929 | reverse complement strand
GCTTGTGCTCCCACACGTGCTCAAGGCACCTCCGGCATTCAGCTTGCCATTCACCGCTCTCACTCCAGATTCTAATCCCCTCTCAAGACACAAGCGGCTTTAGCCGCGAAGAATTTAACGCGGTGCATGGCACCGGCTGCGCCGGTGTTCGCGGCTAAAGCCGCTCCCACAGTGTCCCTGCTAATTCAATGAGTTATATGCAGTTATAGGAGTGCGGCCTTGTGTCGCGATCGGGCTGCAAAGTGGCCCCCGGCTTACTTGCCGGTCAACTCCGCATGCACCTGCAACTCTTCATCGATAAACGCCGCGATCATTGCCCGATACACCCGCTCCACCACCTCCGGCGAAGCCCCGGTTTCCCCGGCAATCCCGCGCACCTTGGCAATTACCTGCTCGACCCGCGCCGGTGCGCGCACGTCATCGGTGGTTTTCTTGAAGGCCGCCGCCTGGGTCACCAGCTGACCGCGCTGGGCGAGCAGGGTGACCAGGTCCCGGTCGATGTGATCGATGCGCGCGCGAACTTCTTCAATCGATGTGCAGCGTACGTCCATGTGTGCAGCTCCTTGAGGGTGATGCAGGACAGTAGCACAGCACATCAGCTGATTCAGAAGTCATAACGCAGGTTCAACGTGGCGTTCCTCTGCGCCCCGTAGTGGCCATAGTTGCCCGCCAGGCCTGTAGTTGTTGCCGGTGACGGGGTAGGTGAGGCATTGGGCAGTGGTTGCCAGACCAGGCCCACGGAGAAGTTGGTCGACTCCTCCGGCTTCAGCGCCTTGCCACCCAGCAAAGCTGCCTCCGGGCTGTCGGCGCGCAGGGTACGCTGCTGCACCTCGACCCAGTTGCCACTACCCGGTGGCTGTTCCACCACCTGCACGCTGAACGACGACAGCCCGCTCTGTACCAGCGAAGGCGCGCGGTAGCCGCTGCTGGCGCTGGCCCGCGCAGCAATCTCGGGGGTGAAGTCGTAGCGCAGTGACAGCTTGCCGTTGGTGGTGTCGCCGAAGTCCGAGTAATGCTCGCTGCGCACCGCAACCCCAGCCTGGAATTTCTCGGTGAGCTGGGCTTCGACATCGAAGTAGGCGCCGATCCCCCGGCGGTCCAGCGATACGGCATCGACCTGGGTGATGCCCGAGTAGTAACCCGGGATGCGCCGGCCGGAAATGGGGTCGATGGTGTTGAACAGCGGCCCGTTGGACCCGCCGGCAGCGTCGCCTTCGCTGAGGTCGTAGTTTTCCTGGCGCCAGGCCAGCCCGGCGGACACGGTCAACGGCTTTAACAGCCAGTCGTTGGCAACGTCGCGGGTCCAGTCCAGGGTCAGGTTGGTCTGGTCGGCTTCGCGGCGGCCGGTGTAAATGGTCGACGGGCTGGCCGTGCCCCAGCTGGGGTTGATGGCGTTGCGGTCGGTGGAGTCGACGCGGTTGTCGCCGTAGTTCAGCGCCAGGTCGAAGTTGCCCAGGGTCTGGTCCTCGAAACGCAGGCCACCGGGTCGGCTTTTTCGAAATCACGTTGACCGCGCCGGCCGTGGTGTTCTTGCCATACAGGGTGCCTTGCGGCCCGCGCAGGATTTCGATGCGTTCCAGGTCAAACAGCGGCCCACCGCCGGCGATGGGGGCGTTGAGGTAGACATCGTCGGCGTAGATGCCCACCGGGTACACCGTTGCCGCGCCGGTGTCGCCGGTGCCCAGGCCCCAGCAATCCATGCGTCAACGCTGAACCGCTGGGGCCGCTTTGCGGCCCAATCGCGACACAAGACCGCTCCCACATGGCCTGCGTTGCTGTGCAGCCGACGGTTACTTGATGAACCGCACCTGGCTGTTGATCTTCTCGATCACCGCCCCTTTGCGCTCATTGAAGCGCGCCTTGTTCTGCTCGAACAGGTTGTTGCCCTTGGTATCGATGGAGATGATCAGCGGCCCGAATTCGCGCACGCGGTTCACCCACAGCGTTTCCGGCATGCCCAGGTCCTGCCATTCGGCGCGTTCGATCTCTTCCACCTGGGTGGCTGCCAGCACCGCACAGCCACCTGGGAACACTGCATGCACGGCTTTGTTCTCCAGGCAGCCGGTGGTGGTTTCCGGGCCCATGCCGCCCTTGCCGACAATCAGCTTGACCCCGGTCTGTTCGATGAACTGCTTCTCGAACTTTTCCATGCGCATGCTGGTGGTCGGGCCAATGGAGACCATCTCGAAGCTGCCATCGTCTTTCTTCCTGACGATAGGGCCGGCGTGGAAAATCGCGCCGCCACGCAAGTCAACCGGCAGCTCGCGGCCCAGCTCGATGAGGCGGCGGTGGGCAACGTCACGGCAGGTCACCAGTTGCCCGGTAAGGTAGACGACATCGCCCACGTTGAGGTTGGCCAGGTCTTCGTCGCTGATCGGAGTGCTCAGGATCTTTTTCACAGTACTACCCCTTCGTGCGAGAGGATGTCATAGGACAGGTCGGCGTTGATGCGGATCTTGCCGCGGCGGTGCGCCCAGCAACCGGTGGACACCGCCACGCCAATGGTGGAGGGGTGGCGGGCCGAGGACTCGATGTTCACGCCCATCACGCTGCTATTGCCGGTCAGACCCTGCGGGCCGATGCCGATTTCGTTCAGGCCGTCTTCCAGCAGCTTTTCCATCATCGCCGCGCTTTCGTTGGGGTGGCTGGAATCCACTTCACGCAGGATGGCCTTCTTCGACAGGCGTGCAGCGGTCTCTACCGAGGTCGATACCCCAACCCCTACCAGCAACGGCGGGCAGGCGTTGACACCGCGGGAGGTGATGACATCGAAGACGAACTCGGTCACCCCTTCATAGCCTTGCCCCGGCATCAGTACCTTGGCCGACCCCGGCAAGGTGCAGCCGCCACCGGCCATGTACACGTCGACGATGGCGTAGTCGGCATCGGGGATGATCTCCCAGTCCAGCCACGGGATTTTCGAGCCGGTATTGGTGCCGGTGTTTTTCTCGATGAAGGTTTCCACCGCGTTATGGCGCAGCGGCCCCTGGATGGTGGCTTCCTTGGTGGCGTTCTCGAGGATGCCTTCCATTTCACCCAGCAGCGGGAAGCGCGCACCGGCAGAAATGAAGTACTGGATCACGCCGGTGTCCTGGCAGCTGGGGCGGTTGAGCTTGTCGGCGTATTCCTGGTTGTCGGCCATCGAGTCGTACACGGCGATGGCCAGCGGGTTGGTTTCGGCCGCGCGCAACTTGGCGGTCTTTGCCTTCACGTCTTTGGGCAGGCGTTTGCCGATGTAGGCGGTGAACTTGGCCAACACGTCGGTCAGCGACGCGACGGCTGTTTCTTTATTGATGGTATCCATGATTATTTCCTCACTGCATCACAAGGCGGGTTCTTCTTGCTGTTATCGAAAGGTCAGGGTGCGGGTGTGCCAGCCTCCATACGGGCAAGGGCGGGGTGCGGCGGTGTCGGTTCTGCCTGGTCTGCCGGTGCCTGGCCGTTGAGCACCCGGGTCATGTGCTGCTTGTCCAGCGCACCCACCCAGTTGGCGATGGCCACGGTGCCGACGGCGTTGCCGATGGTGTTGGTGATGGCGCGGGCTTCGGACATGAAGCGGTCTACGCCCAGCAGCAGCACCATGCCGGCCACCGGGATGTTGTCCATGGTCGCCAGGGTCGCGGCCAGGGTGATGAAGCCCGAGCCGGTTACACCTGCGGAGCCTTTGGAGGTGAGCAGCAGCACACCTAGCACGATCAGTTGGTCCATCAGGGTCAAGGGTGTGTTGGTGGCCTGGGCAATGAAGATGGCGGCCATGGTGTAGTAGATGCACTGGCCGTCCGGGTTGAAGGTAAGGCCCGAGGGGATTACCAGGCCGACCACCGGTTTGGACACGCCAACGTGTTCCAGCTTGTTCATCAGCTGCGGCACCACCGACTCGGACGAGCTGGTGCCCAGCACGGTGAACAGTTCTTCCTTGAGGTACTTGAGGAACTTCCACAGGTTGAAACCGGCCAGCCGCGCGATGGCGCCCAACACGATCACCACGAACAGGAAGCAGGTCAGGTACATGGTCGCCATCAGCTTGCCCAGCGACACGATCGAGCCCAGGCCGTACTTGCCCACGGTGAAGGCCATGGCGCCACAGGCGGCCAGCGGAGCCACGCGCATGATCATGCCGACGATGAAGAACATGCCGTGGGAGAACGCTTCCAGCACATCGACCATCGGCTTGCCGCGTGGGCCGAGGTGTGAGAGGGCGATGCCGAACAGGGTGCTGAACAGCAGGATTGGCAGGATCTCGTTCTTGGCGAAGGCGTCGGTCACGCTGCCGGGTATCACATGCAGCATGAAGTCGATGAAGCCACCGCTGTTGCTGGTTGCGGCGGCGGTGTAGGTGGCGATGCTCTTGGCGTCGAGGGTGGCAGGGTCGACGTTCATGCCCTGGCCGGGCTGGACGATATTGACCACTACCAGCCCCAGTACCAGGGCAAAGGTAGACAGCACTTCGAAGTAGATCAGCGCGCGTACGCCCACGCGGCCGAGTTCCTTCATGTTTTCCATCTTGGCGATGCCCAGCACCACCGTGGCGAAGATGATGGGGGCGAAGACCATCTTGATCAGTTTGATGAAGGCGTCACCGATGGGCTTCAGGTCAGCGCCAACCTGCGGCCAGAACACCCCGATCAGCACCCCGAGGGTTACGCCGATCAATACCTGTACGTAGAGCTTGCCGAACAATCGCTTGGCCATTGCCGTCTCCGAATTATTGTTGTGAGTCGGATTTATCTGGCGGCCGGGCTAATCATGGGGTGCAGGTCACACCTGGCCTTGGCGGCCGAAGAGCCCAGCTTTTTTGTGGTTAATCACGCAGGGCAAAAGGTAATGGTTTTTCGAAAATGCTGTAATACAATGAAATTCAACTCATTGTTTCCCTCAGGTTAATTATGAATCCGGTATCGGAGTTGGCGTTCTTCACCCAGTTGATCAGGGTGGGCAGCCTGGCGGGCACCGCGCGCGAGCTGAACCTGACCCCGCCGGCGGTTTCCAAGCGCCTGGCACAGCTGGAGCAGCGTCTGGGCGTGCGCCTGCTCAACCGCACCACGCGCAGCATCAGCCTGACCGCCGAAGGCGAGACCTACCTGGTGAATGCCAGGCGGATATTGGGCGAGATCGAGGAAATGGAGCGCCAGGTGTCCAGCAGCCGTGCCGAGCCGAAGGGGTTGCTACGGGTCAATGCGCCGCTGGGTTTTGGCCGGACCCATGTAGGGCCGGCGGTGTCGTCGTTCGCCAAGCGCTACCCCGAGGTGGAGGTGCAGCTGCACCTGAGCGACCGCCCCATCGCCTTGCCGAACGACGCCATCGACGTGGCCATCCGCTTTGGTGAGCTGCCCGACTCGCGGCTGATTGCCCGCAAGATCGCGGCCAACCGCCGCCGGCTGTGTGCGGCGCCCAGTTACCTGGAAACCCACGGCACCCCCGAAGCGCCAAAGGACCTGGCCAGCCACAACTGCATTGTGTTGCGCCAGAACGACGCCGCGTTCGGCATCTGGCGGCTCAGCCGCGGCAAGCACAGCGAATCGGTGAAGGTGCACGGCAGCCTCAGCACCAACGATGGCGAGGTCGCCCTGAACTGGGCGCTGGATGGCCAAGGCATCCTGATGCGGGCCGAGTGGAACCTGGCTGATCACCTGCGCAGCGGGCGCCTGGTGGAAGTGCTGGGTGACTACCACACACCGCCCGCGGATATCTATGCGGTGTACCTGGAGCGCTTGAATCTATCGGCCAAGGTGTCGTGCTTTGTCGAGCACTTGCGTGCGTTTTTCCGCGAGGGCGACAGCCTGGCGGCGTGGCATTAGGCTTTTACAGGTTTTACAGGAGCAGCGCAGTTTCGGGCTCCCACAAGGGCCCGCTAATTCAATGAGTTATGTGCAGTGCATCAGGTTAAAGGCTCTTTGTACGAACTTCACTGCGCTGAGCTACTTTCTGGCTACCTTGCCGCTAGGCACATGCAGATAGGACATCACGCTTTCTGTCAGCTCTGTCGCCAGCCTGACCGCTTCCTTGTTGCGCGCCATGGCCCCGGCAACCAGCCCCTCGATAAGTGCCAGCACGGCAATGTTGGAGCTGGTCAGCACCGGGTGATCGGCAGGCGCAAACAGTACATGTTGAGCGATGGCAGTCAGGGGGGATGCGGGCGAATCGGTAATCGCCAGCACTGTAGCGTTACGCTCGCGGGCAAAGCGTGACAGCTGCAGGGTGTCCTGGGAATAGCGGGGCAGGGCAATTGCCAGCAGCACATCCTGGTCAGTGATGGCGGCCAGGCGGTAGGCGGCATTTTCGTTGCCGCCCTCCATGCTGATGGCGCAGGTGTCCTTGCAGAACGGCACCAAGGTCGAAGCCGCGAGGCCGGCCAGGTAGACACTGTTGCCGAAACCCAGCACGTAGACTTTACGCGCCGAGATCAGCGTGCTGACGAAGGCTTCGAAGGCATCGGCCGGGTTGATGCTGGCGGCGCTGGCCAGGTTGCTGCTGGCGCTCTGGATCTGCTCATGCAGACCGAAATCGCCACCGGGCCGCTGGGCCAGCTCGTTGCGCAGCTTGTCTACCGGCGAGACCATCTGCTGCAAGGTCGTCACCAGTTCGGCCTTCATGCCGCTATAGCCACCCAGGTCCAGGGCTTTGGCCAGGCGATTGACTGCCGCCGGCGAGGTGCCGGTGGCCTGGGCCATGTCTTCGATGGTCAGGGTTGCTGCCTTCAACGGGTGGCGCAGGATGTAGTCGGCGACCTTGCGCAGTGAAGGTGGCAGGTCGGTCAGGCTCTGCGACAGCTTGCGCATGACTGGCGAGGCGTACACGGTGGTGTCTTTCGAATTGCTCGGCATGCGGCCAAAGCTCCCTGAATGAGTGGCCCTAGTGTATCCCAAGGCTTCCCCGGCGGCAGCCGGGGCGCCAGGGCTTGCTTACTTGAGGCTGCCGGCAAGAAACTGCTGCAAGCGCTCGGACTGCGGTCGCGCCAGCACCTCCCGCGGGTCGCCACGCTCCAGCGCTACCCCCTGATGCAGGAACATGACCTGATTGGAAACCTCGCGGGCGAAACCCATTTCGTGAGTAACCACCACCATGGTCCGGCCCTCCTGGGCAAGCTCCTGCATGACCTTCAGTACCTCGCCGACCAGCTCCGGGTCGAGCGCCGAAGTCGGCTCATCGAACAGCATGACCTCCGGCTCCATGGCCAGTGCCCGGGCGATCGCCACGCGTTGCTGCTCGCCACCCGACATGTGTGCCGGATACGCGTCACGGCGATGGCTGACGCCAACCTTGTTCAGGTAGTGCTCGGCTTTCTCACGGGCATCCTTGCGGGCCATGCCCAGCACATGCACCGGGGCTTCCATGACGTTGGCCAGGGCGCTCATGTGCGACCAGAGGTTGAAATGCTGGAACACCATGCTCAGCCGTGAACGCAGACGCTGCAGCTGGCTCGGGTCGGCGGCCCGCAGCCCATCGCGTGGGCAGGTGCGCAACTTCAGTTGTTCGCCATTGACCAGGATCTGCCCGGCATTGGGTTGCTCAAGCAGGTTGATACAGCGCAGGAAGGTGCTTTTGCCCGAGCCGCTTGAGCCGATGATGCTGATCACATCGCCTGCCTTGGCCTGCAGCGAAACGCCCTTGAGTACCTGGTGGTTGCCGTAGCTTTTATGCAGGTCCTGAATTTCCAGTTTGTTCATCGATGGATACTCGTTGGTGTCAGTCGCTGAGCAAGCGACCGTGGCGAATGGGTAGGCTGCCAGCGACTTTTGCCAGCCACAGGCCTGGTTGGGCGAAGCGAAGGCGCTCGCGGGCATAAAGAATGCCGTCGGTGGTGGCCCTGACTACGCTGTGGCGGTCACTGAGCGGGTCGATGACTTCGAACAGTGGGTCGCCGGTACGAACCTGTGCACCGAGGGGTTGCAGATAGCTGACTACCCCTGGGTGTTCGGCATAGGCGTACTGGGCACCGGCGAACGGTGTGGCCTGGCAGCAATGATTCGGTACCGCCGGCCATGGGCCGCTGACAAAGCCCTGGTCGGCCAGATAGGCAAGCATGTGTTCTGCATCGGCCTGGCATTGTTCGCGCTCGGTATCGGCCATGCCGCGCAGCTCGATGGTGGTGGCGATGCAGGCCAACGGGATGTTCGCTTGCGCAAAATGCTCGGGCAGTTTCACCCACGGCACTGCACAAGCTTCGTCGAACGCATTGCCGCCGGCGTCCTCGGCAAGCAACGCGGCTTCAGCACCCAGGCGTGCCGCCAGCGAGCGTAAGCGGGGCCAGTTTTGCGGGAGTGCATAAAGCAGCATCACCGATTCGAAATCACAGTGCAGGTCCAGCACCACGTCGGCATCACACGCATGCTGCAGAAGCAGCCGGCGAAGGCCATCGAGCTCCGATTGCGCAGCAGGAAGTTCGCCAAGAATGTCGCGCATGGCACGGCGGATGGTGGCCACGTTGGCCTCGCCGTTCTCACCCAGCTGGCCTTCCAGGCGCTTGATCAGCGCATCGGTCAGTGCCGGGAAGTCGCGGTTGAAATTCTTGCCGCTGTTGAACTCGAAACGGCCCTGGTGGGTGGCTTGGAACATCTGGCCGATACCAATCGGGTTGGCCAGGGGCACCAGTTCTATCACGCCCGTGAGCCGGCCTTGGGCTTCCAGTTCGGCCAGGCGGGCCTTCAATGCCACCGCTACGCGCATGCCTGGCAGTTCGTCAGCGTGTAGCGAGGCCTGGATATAGGCTTTGCGCGGGCCGCTGCCGAAGCGAAACACGCTCAGGGTGCGTTGGCTACCGCAGGCACTCCAGGGCAGGATATGGTCGATTTGCTGCATGGATGTTCCTCAGTGCTTGCGTGGGGCCAGGTGGCTCAGCCAGCGGCGCTCGGCCACCTTGAAAAGGCGTACCAGCAGGAAGGTCAGGGCCAGGTAAATCAGCCCCGCAGTAATGAATGCCTCGAACGGCAGGTAATAACGGGCGTTGAAGGTTTTTGCCGCGCCCGTGATATCGACCAGGGTGACGATCGAAGCCAGGCTGGTGGTCTGCAGCATCATCAACACTTCGTTGCTGTATTGCGGCAGCGATCGGCGCAGGGCCGACGGCAGCAGGATGCGCCGGTACAGGGCCAGGCGCGACATGCCCATGGCATGTGCGGCTTCGACTTCGCCCCGAGGCGTGGCGCGCAAGCTGCCGGCTAGCAATTCGGCGCTGTAGGCGCTGGTGTTGATGGCAAACGCCAGGCACGTGCAGAAAGTTGCGCTGGACAGATACGGCCAGAGCGGGCTCTGGCGCACAAGCTCGAACTGAGCCAGGCCGTAATACACCAGAAACAACTGCACCAGCATCGGCGTGCCGCGAATTACGTAGGTGTAGAGCCAGGCCGGGTAACGCAGCAGGCAGGAGCGCGAAACGCGCATCAACGCCAGCGGGACCGCAACAGCCAGGCCACAGGCCAGGGAAATCAACAGCACTTTCAGGGTTAGCGCAATGCCATTGAGGTACAGCGGCAGGCTCTGCCAGATCAGTTGGTAGTCAAGCATCATGCAAACCTTCCTTTCACAGTTCGGCGGCTTTGATGCCGAAGGAGTAGCGTTTTTCCACGCGGCGCAGCAGCAGCAGCGACAGGCTTGTCAGCAGCAAGTAGAGCCCTGCCACGGTAAGGAAAAACGTGAACGGTTCATGGGTGGCATCAGCTGCGTTCTTGGCTTTGAACATCATGTCCTGCAGGCCGATCACGGAAATCAGCGCGGTGGACTTGGTCAGTACCAGCCAGTTGTTGGTGAAGCCCGGCAGCGCCAGGCGCACCAGTTGCGGCACGCTGATGCGCCAGAACACTTGCAGTTTGCCCATGCCGTAGGCGGCACCTGCTTCGGCCTGGCCCTTGGGAATGGCGAGAAAGGCGCCGCGAAAGGTCTCCGAGAGATAGGCACCGAAAATGAAGCCCATGGTGCAGACCCCGGCGATGAACGGGTTGATGTCGATGTACTGCTCGTAGCCCAGGGCCAGCGCCAGGCGATTGACCAGGTCCTGGCCGCCATAGAACACCAGCAGGATCAGGACCAGGTCAGGTATACCGCGCACTACAGTGGTGTAGATCTCGCCCAGGGACGCGAGCCATCGCAGGGGTGACAACCGGCAGGCGGCGCCGATCAGGCCGAGGCTGATGGCCAGGGCCATCGCCATCAGGGCCAGGCTGATGGTTAACCAGGCGCCATCGAGAATGCTCGATCCGTAGCCGTGAAGCATGATGAAAGTCCTCGTCAGGCGGGGTTACTTGCCGTAGATATCGAACGGGAAATACTTGCTCTGCACTTGCTGGTAGGTGCCGTCGGCGCGGATGGCGGCAATGGCGGCGTTCAACCGTGCGAGGTTGGCGCTGTCGCCCTTGCGCACGGCAATCCCCGCACCGCGGCCGAAGTAGCGTGGGTCGCTGATGTCCGGGCCGACCAGTGCAAAGCCTTGGCCGGCGGGCGTCTTGATGAAGCTCTCTTCGGTAATGACGATGTCGGCGAGGGTGGCATCCAGCCGGCCCGCAACCAGGTCGAGGAAGGCTTCATTCTGCGAGGCGTAGCGCACCACCTCGACACCTGCATTTTCCAGCTGCTCGGTAGCGAAGCGGTCGTAGGTGGAGGCGCGCTGCACGCCGAGCTTCTTGCCTTTCAGGTCTTTTGCCGGGTCGTTGATCTGGCTGCCGGCCTTCATCGCGAACTTGCCGGGGGTGTGGTAGTACTTGTCGGTGAAGTCGACTGACTTGAGCCGATCTTCCGTAATCGACATTGACGACAGCACGGCGTCAATCTTGCGCACCTTCAATGACGGAATCATCCCGTCGAATTCCTGGACCACCCACTGACATCTGACCTTCATCTGCGCGCACAGGGCATTGCCGATGTCGTAGTCAAAGCCTGCAATCTCGCCTTCGGGGGTGCGGTAGGAGAAGGGCGGATAAGCCGCTTCGATGCCAATGCGCAGGCTGTCTTCGTCAGCCTGGGCCAGTGCGCTGCAGGCACAGAGTGCCAATGCGCCTAGAAGTCCGGTCTTGTTCATATTGTTGACTCCGGTGGATAGGGCAGTACCGGCCTTGGCTCATCAAAGGGCGCGGCTTGGTGCGAAGAAAAATGACATGTTTAATTTCACAAATCAATCTATGTGAAAATAAATGTATCAGTCCGGCGACTGCCGGTCATCCGGAGCATGCGAAGCGGGCTGCCGGGTTCACCTATGCTGGCGAGCGTGCAACGCGCCGAGTTGCCAAGCCCGACGCAGGCGCGCTGCAATGACCATGGCCCTTGCCCACGTTATACTTCACGCCTTTTTGCCAGTACCGGAAGCCGCCCATGCGCCAGGTTTTGCTCATCGTCGATGTCCAGTCCACCTTCAGCCCGCCCGAATGGCTGGTTGATGGCCTGCGCCGGTTGTCGGCGAACATCCCCACCGTCGCCTCGGTCGAGTTGCACGACGAACGGGTCACGCCGTTTGAGCGGCAGCTCGGCTGGCACCCGGCGGCGGAGGACGAGAGCCTGGTCGAAGCCGACCAGGTGTTCGTCAAGCATGGTTACGGGCAGAGCGCCGAGGCTATCGAGTACATCCGGCAACTGGGCGTGGAGCGGGTGCTGGTGTGTGGGCTGCAGACCGAGACCTGCGTGCTGGCAGCCGGCTTTGCCCTGTTCGATGCGGGGTTGATGCCCACCTTGGTCACGGACATGACAGTGGGGTCTTCGCTGGACCGGTCTGGCAAGCTGGGTATCGAGCTGTGGCAGCATCACTTCCGCCAGGTCACCACTTCGGCCGAAGTGCTTGCCGAGCTCGCTGCAGACGCGTAACGCATGTAATCACTTTGCTATCATGCGGCGCCAATGCGTATCATTGTCGATTGTTGTCCGCTGATAGAGAAGGATCTCCATGTTGAAAATGCCCTGCCTGGCAGCTGTTCTGCTGCCTGTCACAATGATCTGGTGTGGCCTTGCCCACGCGTTTACCGATGGCACCGACCGGTCCGTCACCCTGGAAAAGATCGAGCAGACGTTCGTGGTGCAGAGGGATGGCACCTTCAGCGTCGACGTCGACAGTGTGCTGCTGATCAACGAAGAACGCGCCATCAAGGCCAATGCCCAGCGCCCGGTCAGCTACAACCGCTCGCTGGAGACGCTGCAGGTGCTGCAGGCCTACACGCAAAAGCCCGATGGGCGCAAAGTGCCGGTGGACGCCGCGCACATCAAGGAGCAGCAGGAGCAGGCCTCGGCGCAGGCACCGATGTTTCAGGATTCGGTGAACAAGGTGGTCATCTTCCCGGAGGTGGCGGTAGGTGATCGGCTGGTGCTGCGCTACCAGCGCAAGCGCTTTGCGCCGCTGTTCCCCGGGCAGTTCGAGGACATCACCATGCCGGAATTTCACCCGGTCGGGCAGTTTTCGCTGACCTACGACCTGCCGCAGGGCATGCCGCTGCAGGCCGATGCCCGCGGTTTCAAGGCCGCGCCTCCAGCTACCGGGCAAGGGCGTAGCGTGTATCGCTGGGATTACGTACCGGCCGCGCGGGCGCGGGTCGAAACGGGCGCGGTGTCATACCTGGACTACGGCCACTACCTGGCAGTCTCGACCTTTTCCGGGTTCAAGGAATTCGCCCAGGCCTATCAAGCCAGGGCCGCGGTCGAGGTCACCCCGCAGATCACCGAATTGGCCCAGCGCCTGACGGCCGGTTTGCCCACTGCGCGGGAAAAGGCCCTGACCCTCAGTGACTGGGTGCGCAAGAACATCCGCTATGTTGCGGTGTATGTCGGTGCTGGCGGGGTGGTGCCGCATGCCGCGCAAACCGTGCTGGACAACCGCTACGGTGACTGCAAGGACCATGTCGCATTGCTGGAAGCGCTGTTGAGCGCGGCAGGTATCAAGAGCACACCAGCACTGCTCAACCTGGGCAATGCCTACGTGTTCCCCAAGGTGCCGACCCTGGGGGTGCTGAACCATGTGATAACCTATGTGCCGAGCCTGAACCTGTACCTGGACTCCACCGACCCGTCGATTGCCGCGGGTTACCTGCCATTGGCCGTGCTCAACAAGCGGGTGTTGCTGACTGCCACCGGCGAGTTCGGGCAAACCCCGGCGATGCAGCTGAACCAGGTTTCCAGTGACTTGCAGTTCAAGGTCAAGGGCGATGGTGCCGCCGACTTCAGCAACGTTGCCACGGTGAAGGGCTGGGCCAGCGAGGTGAGCCGCTTTGGCGTGAAACTGATGAAGCCGGCAGACCGCGACAGGTTGGTCGAGAAAGTACTGGCCGCCTACGGGCAGCGTGGCAGTGGTTCGTTCAAGATCAAGCCGCCCGCTGGCGATGGCGACTTCGTCAGCACCGTGGACGGGCGCACGGAAAACCTGGTGAACCTGCCAGGGCCGGTTGGGGTGGTGACCCTCAGCAGCCTGGCGGGTGGTATTTCGCAGAATGTGTACAGCTTCGCCATGGAGAAAGAGCGCACGCAGAACTTCGTGTGTATTTCCAGCGACACCGTGGAAACATCACGCTTCGAGTTCCCGGCCGAGGTCAACGTGCTGGCGATCCCCAAACCGGTGAAATTGCGCGACGGCAATGTCGACTACAGCGCGCGTTATACCCAGGATGGCAATGCGGTAGTGGTGGAGCGGCATTTCAAGTTCAGCCGGCCGAATGTGGTTTGCTCGCCTGAGGATTTCACTGCGATGAAACCGGCGCTGGAGGCGATGATCCGCGACCTGCAGAGCCAGATCATCGTACAGGCGGGCTAGACGCCGATTGTTTGGCTGGCGCGGGCCCCTGTAGGCGCGACACAAGGCCGCCCCTACAGGGGGCGCATGGATCTTGAGCATTGCGCAGGTCCTGTGGGGGCGGGTAAGCCCGCGCAGTGGCCGGGACAAATTGACCACTCAGGCCTTGCTGTCGAGCAACCGCTGATATCGCGACAAGCTCTCTTCCAGGTGCTTGCGCAGCGCCGTGCGCGCACTGTTCACATCACCCATGCTGATCGCCGACAGGATTGCCCCGTGCTCACGGGCGATCTTCTTGATGTGCGCCTGGCGGTTCTTGCCGGTTACCTGGCCATGCTTGAGGTTCAGGTCGAGGATGATGTCCGGGCCCAGCGCTTCCAGCAGCTGAGTGAAGTGCGGGTTGCTGGTGGCACGGGCAATCGCCAGGTGGAACTCGAAGTCGGCCTTGGCTTCTTCCTCTTGCGTGGCACCGTCCAGCGAGTTGAACCGGTCGAACGCCTCGGTAATCGCCGCCATGCTGGCCGGGCTGCGGCGCTCGGCGGCGCGGGCTACCGATTCGGTCTCTACCCCCAGGCGCAGCTCAAGGATCTGCGCAGCAGCGCGTACATCATCGACCACGCTGTCGATGGCAAAGCCGATGCGTTTTACATCCTGCTCGACCACGAACACGCCCACGCCCTGGCGGGCGATCAGGCGCCCGCCCAGGCGCAGCGAGGCCACCGCTTCGCGGATGACCGGGCGGCTGACGTTGAACTCTTTGCACAGCTCCTGTTCGGACGGCAGCTTGTCGCCCGGGCCGTAGGTGCCGTTGTCGATCCGGTTGGAAAGCTCCTGGATCACGGTTTCCGCCAGATTGGCGCGACGCGTGCCTAACGACGCATTCATAGAAAAGTTGCTCCTGAAACTGATTGGCTCATCACGGTTGGTTCTCCGCCAGGTTGCGCGCAGCCCTGATGCCCCTTGCGGCGGGATCCGTAGCCAACCAGCGGTGATGTTGTAGGCATATGTTATCAAACATCTGATCTGTAGGAGCGCGCTTCCCCCTGAACAGTCCTGCACATGCACCAGTAAGAATATTTAACCACGGCTTAAGCATACACCCATTGACAGTTGCCTGCTGACTGTTATCTTACAAGTGCGATGGCGTTCCGGCCAATTCGCATGCGGTAAGCGATGTCGAGGTTCGTCCAATCACTACTGGGAGCTGAGCATGAATAACAACAAGGGAGGGCGTGCAGCCCTCGCGACCGCGGTAACATTGCTGATGGCCATGGGGACGGCAAACGCAGCAGACAGCGAAATCGTCAGGATCGGCTTCGCCGGCCCCCTGACCGGCCCTTCGGCGCACCAGGGGCAGGACGTCGAACATGGCATCCAGATTGCCGTCGATGAGGCCAACCAGCAGCAACTGAAAATCGGTGACAAGGTAGCCCAGTTCAAGCTGGTTTCCGAAGACGATGTCGCCGACCCACGCACCGGCACTGCAGTGGCGCAACGCCTGGTAGACTCGAAAGTGGCAGTGGTGATCGGCCATTACAACTCCGGCACCAGCATCCCCGCCTCGAAGATCTACGCCGCCGCCGGCATTCCGCAGATCTCCCCCTCGGCCACCAACCCCACCTTGACCCAGCAGGGCATCCCTTCGGTGTTCCGCACTGTCAACGACGATGCCACCCTCGGCCGCTACGCCGGCAACTATCTGGTCAGCCAGCTCAAGGCCCAGCGTATCGCCATCTTCGATGACCGCACTGCTTATGGCCAGGGCCTGGCCGATGAGGTGACCAAGGCGGTCAAGGCCGCTGGCGGCAATGTGGTGGTGCGCGAGTACACCAACGACAAGTCCACCGACTTCAACGCCATCCTCACCACCGCCAAGGCGCAAAAGGCCGATGCGGTGTTCTTCGCCGCCCTCGACTACCAGGCCGCACCAATGGCCAAGCAGATGAAGAACCTGGGCCTGAAGGCGCGCTTCATGAACATCGGCAACTTGCCTAACGACTCGTTCAAGCAGATGGCCGGCAGCGCCGCCGAAGGTACCTACGCCTGGAACTACGGCACGCCGCTGCTGGACATGCCCAAGGGCGCGGCCTTCGAGCAGAAGCTCAAGGACAAGTTTGGCGTCGGTGTGGTGCAGTCGTCGCCCGCTGCATATGACGCCACCTGGGCAGCGATCAATGCCATGGTCAAGGCCGGTTCCGACGACCCCAAGGTGTACTTGCCAGTACTCAAGAGCCAAAGCTACGAAGGCGTCACCGGCACCATCGCCTTCGATGACAAGGGCAACCTGAAGAACCCGGCGGCCACCGTGTTCCAGTACGCCGACGGCGGCTGGAAAACCCTGTCGGTCCAGCGCGACTAAGCGCCACTTCTATAACAAGCAGGCGCCGGCCTGCCACATAACAACAAGACTTTTCCCACCTGCCAGGCCTGTCGGCGTGTGGCGCTGAGCCGCCGCGCGCCGACGACAACGCAGTTTCGAGGATTCAGCGCGTGGACGGTAATTTCGATATCTTGTTGCAACAGGTCCTCAACGGCCTGGTGCTGGGCAGCATCTATGCCCTGGTAGCCCTGGGCTACACCATGGTTTACGGCATCATCGGCCTGATCAACTTCGCCCACGGCGAGGTGGTGATGGTCGGTGCCATGGTGACCATTTCGGTACTGACGATGCTCGCTGGCGCAGGCTTTGCCCCCGGCATCATCACCTTGCTGTTGGCGATCATGGCCGCCGCAGTGGTGTGCATGTTGCTGGCCCAGGGCATGGAAAAGTACGCCTATCGGCCCTTGCGCAAAGCCCCGCGGCTGACCCCGCTGATCCTCGCCATCGGCATCTCCATCGCCTTGCAGAACCTGGCGATGATGATCTGGGGGCGCGGTTACAAGACCTTCCCTGAAGTAGTCGAAACCCAGCCGGTGGACGTATTCGGTGCCACCATCACCAATGTGCAGCTGTCGATCATGCTGATTGCCGTGGTGATCATGCTCGGCCTGTGGCTGCTGGTGGACAAGACTCGCCTGGGCAAAGCGATGCGCGCCACCGCGCAGAACCAGGAAGTGGCCGGGCTGATGGGCATCAACATCAACCGCGTGATCTCCGCAACCTTCCTTATCGGCGCCAGCCTGGGTGCAATTGCCGGGGTGATGCGTGCCATCAACTATGGTCAGGCCGACGCCTACATGGGGCTGCTGCTGGGCCTGAAGGCATTCTCCGCAGCGGTGCTCGGCGGCATCGGCAACCTGTTCGGGGCCATGGCCGGCGGGCTGTTGCTGGGGCTGATCGAGTCGCTTGCAGCGGGCTACACCGGGCAGATCACCGGTGGCTTCCTCGGTGCCAACTACCAGGATATCTTCGCCTTCGCGGTGTTGATCCTGGTGCTGCTGTTCCGCCCGAATGGCTTGCTTGGCGAACGCCAGGCCGACCGGGCGTAAGGAGGCGGCCATGAAAAACCTCAAGAGCCAATACCTGCTGTTGATCCTCGGTTTCATCGCCTTGCCGTTCCTGGTCGAAGCCATCCCCATGCTTGGCCCGACCTGGGTGCGCATCCTTGGCTTTGCCATGCTTTACGTGCTGCTGGCACTGGGCCTGAACATCGTTATCGGCTACGCCGGCCTGCTCGACATGGGCTACATCGGCTTCTACGCCATCGGCGCCTACCTTTACGCCTTGCTCGCCTCTCCGCACCTGCAGATGGCCGGCCTGCTAGAGGGTGTGCTGGACTGGCCGGTGTGGTTGATCATCCCGCTGGCGGCCGTGGCTGCGGCCATCTGTGGGGTGCTGATCGGTGCCCCGGTGCTCAAGCTGCGCGGCGATTACCTGGCGATCGTCACCTTGGGCTTCGGCGAAATCATCCGCATCTTCATGAACAACCTGGACCAGCCGGTGAACCTCACCAATGGCCCCCAGGGCATCAGCAACATCGCCCCGTTGCACGTCGATTTCGGGCCATGGGCGCACGCGCCCGGTGCAGGCGCAACACCGGTGTTGTCGCTGCAGCAAAGCTGGAGCCTGTTCGGCCTGCAAGTGTCGCCGGTGATCAGCTACTACCTGTTCTTCCTGTTCATCGTCATCCTCTGCATCGTGTTGTCCAAGCGCCTGGAGGTGTCGCGTATCGGCCGTGCCTGGATGGCCTTGCGCGAAGATGAGGTGGCCGCCGAGGCCATGGGCCTCAACAAGCGCAACCTCAAGCTGCTGGCGTTCGCCATGGGGGCGACCTTTGGCGGCGTGTCTGGTGTGCTGTTCTCCAGCTACCAGGGCTTTGTCAGCCCCGAGTCGTTCACCCTGATGGAGTCGATCATGGTCCTGGCCATGGTGGTGCTTGGTGGCATGGGCTCGATCCGTGGCGTGGTGCTGGGCGCGCTGATCCTCTCGGTGATGCCCGAGCTGTTCCGCGACCTGGTCAACTGGGTCCAGCCGTGGGTGATGGACAACGTCACTTTCATCAGCCGCGACATCCTGCGCAACGTACTGGATGCTTCGACCCTGCGCATGCTGGTGTTCGGCCTGGCGCTGATCCTGGTGATGCGTTTCCGCCCTGAAGGCCTGTGGCCGTCCGACCGTCGCCGTGCCGAGCTGCACGATGACGACGCAAATGCGGAACTGGCGCCGGCAGCGCTCAGCAGTGCATTACATGCCCCGGCTAGCGAAGCATCCTTCGAACTCCCGATCAAAGAGGCTGACAAGGCATGAGTGACATCCTTCTCGAGCTGCATCAGGTCAGCAAGTTCTTCGGTGGCCTGCAGGCCCTGCATGGCATCGACCTGAGCATCCGCCGCGGTGAGATTCGCGGCCTGCTGGGCCCCAATGGCGCCGGCAAGACCACCCTGTTCAACGTGCTTACCGGGCTGTACCGCGCCGAGCAGGGGCGGGTGGTGTTCGACGGCAAGCCACTGCGCATCAGCAAGCCGCACAGGGTAGTGGAGGCTGGCATTTCGCGTACCTTCCAGAACATCCGCCTGTTCCACAACATGACCGCCCTGGAAAACGTGATGATCGGCCGCCATGTGCGCACCCGCAGTGGCGTGTTCGGCGCCATCCTGCGCACTCCGGCCTGCGTGCGTGAAGAGCGGGAGATCCGCCAGGCCGCGCGTTACTGGCTGAACTATGTCGGCATTGGCCACCTGGCCGGCGAGCTGGCCAAGAGCCTGTCCTACGGCGACCAGCGCCGCCTGGAAATTGCCCGGGCGCTGGCCACCGAGCCAAAACTGATCGCCCTCGATGAGCCGGCGGCGGGCATGAACGCCTCGGAAACCGAAGGCTTGCGCCAACTGATGTGCAAGATGCAGGCGGATGGCAAGACGGTGTTGTTGATCGAGCACGACGTGAAGCTGGTGATGGGCCTTTGCGACCACATCACCGTGCTGGAATTCGGCCGCAAGATCGCCGACGGCCTGCCAGCCGAGGTGCGCAAGGACCCACGAGTGATCGAGGCTTACCTCGGCGCGGAGGCAGTGGCATGAAAAACATCCTGCAAGTGAGCGACCTCAAGGTCAGCTATGGTGCCATCCAGGCCATCAAGGGTATCGACCTGACAGTGGGCGAGGGCGAGATGGTGGCGCTGATCGGTGCCAACGGCGCGGGCAAGACCACTACCTTGAAGACCTTGGCCGGGCTGCTCAAGCCTAGCGCCGGCAGCATCACCTTCGATGGTAAGGCGCATGCGGCGATCAAGGGCCATGACCTGATCCGTGAAGGGTTGGCATTGGTGCCGGAGGGGCGGGGTATCTTCCCTAAACTGACGGTGCACGAAAACCTTGAGATGGGCGCCTTCAGCCGGCGCGACGGCAAGGATGCCATTGGTGCCGATATCGAGCGCATGTACGGCATTTTCCCACGCCTGAAGGAGCGGGCCTTCCAGCTAGCCGGCACCATGTCGGGCGGCGAGCAGCAGATGCTGGCCATTTCCCGGGCGTTGATGGGGCGCCCCAAGCTGCTGTTGCTGGACGAACCGTCCATGGGCCTGGCGCCGATCATCGTGCAGAAGATCTTCGAAACCATTGTCGAGGTGGTCAAGGGCGGGGTGACGCTGCTGCTGGTCGAACAGAATGCCCGGTTGGCGCTACAAACCTGCCAGCGCGCCTACGTGATCGATGGCGGGCGCATCAGCCTGGAAGGCTGCGCCAAGGCCTTGCTGCATGACGACCAGGTGAAGAAGGCCTACCTGGGCGAATGATCCATTCACAATGACAAGAGGGGTTTGCCCGGGGTTGAGTGTCTGCCTTGCCGGCCTCTTCGCGGGTTAAACCGCACCCACAAGAACATCACAGGTCTCGAAGGCGGTGATGTACCTGTGGGAGCGGGTTTACCCGCGAAGAGGCCCGTGAGTCCTGTCTGATGTCCGCCCCAGCCAGGCCCCCCCAAAGGTTTTAACGATGTCGCAAGTATCCCTGCAGCACGGCCTGACCTCGCGCCAGGTTTCCATGATTTCCATCGCCGGCATCATCGGTGCCGGCCTGTTCATCGGTTCGTCCAAGGCCATTGCCTCGGCCGGCCCGGCCATTCTCATCTCTTATGCGTTGACCGGTCTGCTGGTGCTGCTGGTCATGCGCATGCTCGGCGAAATGGCCGTGGCCAATCCCACCAGCGGTTCGTTCTCCACCTACGCCGCCGAAGCCATCGGCCCCTGGGCCGGCTTTACCATCGGTTGGCTGTATTGGTGGTTCTGGGTGCTGATCATTCCTGTCGAGGCCATCGCTGGTGCCGATATCCTGCATGCCTGGTTCCCGGCCGTGCCGTCCTGGTTGTTCGCCTTCCTGATCATGGGGGTGCTGGCAGCAAGCAACCTGGCCAGCGTGAAGAATTTCGGCGAGTTCGAGTTCTGGTTCGCCCTGGTCAAGGTGGTCGCCATCCTGGCCTTCATCGTAATTGGCGGCATGGCGCTGTTCGGTGCCTGGCCATTGGCTGAGGTCTCCGGTGTAAGCCACTTGTGGGCCAATGGCGGCTTCGTGCCCAATGGCTGGGGCGCAGTCCTGGGCGGCGTGCTGATCACCATTTTCTCGTTCTTCGGCGCCGAGATCGTCACTATCGCCGCTGACGAAACTGCCAACCCACAGGCCAAGATCCGTCGCGCGACCAACCTGGTGGTGTACCGCATCGCCATTTTCTACCTGGCGTCGATCTTCCTGGTGGTGTCGCTGGTGGCCTGGAACGACCCGGGCTTGGCAGCGGTAGGTTCGTTCCAGCGGGTGTTGGAGGTGCTCGACGTGCCAGGCGCCAAGCTGATGGTGGACATTGTGGTGCTGGTGGCGGTGACCAGCTGCATGAACTCGGGGCTCTATACCGCCTCGCGCATGCTCTATTCACTGGGCGCGCGGGGCGAGGCGCTGTCGATTACCCGGCGGGTGACGGCGAATGGCCTGCCAGTGGTGGCGGTGCTGATGTCGACCCTGGCCGGGTTTGCCGGCTGCCTGGTCAACTACGTGTTCCCGGGCAAGGTGTTCAGCTTCCTGCTGTCCACCACGGGGGCGATAGCCTTGCTGGTGTACCTGGTGATTGCCATTTCACAGCTGCGCATGCGGGCGCAGGCCGAGCGCGAAGGTGTGCAGCTGGCGTTGAAGATGTGGCTGTTCCCGTGGCTGACCTGGTTGGTGATCGGCACCATTTTGATGGTGCTGGGGTACATGTTGTTCAGTGATGCCTACCGCTATGAGGCGCTGATGACTGCCGGGGTGACAGTGTTCATCCTGCTGGTGTGCGTGACCCGGCGGCGCTTGGGTATGGCGGGGAAGGTAGTTTACGGGGGGTGAGATTCTGGGGCCGCAAAGCGGCCCCAAAAATCCTAAGTGTGCGGCACATTCCGAGTGCTTGCACCACCCGCATACTCCGGCTTCAAATGCCCCTGCTCATCCAGCAGGTAGGCATCCATCACCTCGCGCACCACCGGCCCGGCCACCCGGCCACCGGCCTCGCCATTCTCGATCATCACCGCCACCACCACACTCGGGTGATCGGCCGGGGCAAAGCCGACGAACAGGGCGTTGTCACGGTGCCGTTCCAGGGTCTTGTCGCGGTTGTAGCGCTCGCCCTGCTTGATCGCCACCACCTGCGCGGTGCCGCTCTTGCCGGCAATCCGGTACTGCGCG
Source organism: Pseudomonas sp. TWI929 (assembly GCF_039673335.1). NCBI lineage: Bacteria > Pseudomonadati > Pseudomonadota > Gammaproteobacteria > Pseudomonadales > Pseudomonadaceae > Pseudomonas > Pseudomonas sp. TWI929. The sequence goes on along the minus strand of NZ_JBDJLK010000019.1, from coordinate 66,328 downwards.
CCGGCTGCTGCAGCGCGGGCAATGCCGCGCGGGTCGTGCATGACCATCTGCATGCCTTGGCTGACCTGGTCCCAGGCGTGTTTGTCGTGCAGCACGATGTTGGGCATCGGGTTAGGGTCGACCGGCGCATCGCCGCCTACGGTCATGGCCAGGTGCGGGCGGTGCCACACGCCCTTGCTTGCCAGCAGGCTGGTGGCCTGGGCCAACTGCAGCGGGGTAACCTGCATATAGCCTTGGCCGATGCCGAGGATCAGCGTCTCGCCAGGGAACCAGGCCTGGCGCCGCGTGGCGCGTTTCCACTCGGCCGACGGCATCAGCCCGGAGGCTTCCTCGAACATGTCCAGCGACACCTTCTGGCCCAGGCCGAACTCGGCCATGTATTCATGCAGGCGGTCGATGCCCAGCTTGTGTGCCAGGTCGTAGAAGTAGGTGTCGTTGGAGCGCATGATGGCGGTGTACATGTCCACCCAGCCGTCGCCACTGCGGTTCCAGTTGCGGTACTTGTGCTCATAGTTGGGCAGCTCGTAGTAGCCCGGGTCGAACACCCGGCTGCCGGGGGTGATCACACCGCTGTCGAGGCCGGCGATGGCTACTTCCGGCTTCACTGTCGAGCCGGGGGCGTACAGGCCTCGCAGCACGCGGTTGAACAGTGGGCGGTCGATGGAATCGCGCAGGGCGGCGTACTGCTTGAAGCTGATACCCTTGACGAACAGGTTGGGGTCGAAGCTGGGGTTGCTGACCATTGCCAGTACATCGCCGTTGGCTGGGTCCAGCACCACCACTGAGCCACGTCGATCACCCAGGGCCTTTTCTGCGGCAACCTGCAGGTGGGCGTCCAGGGTGAGGATGATGTCCTGGCCGGGGGTCGGGGCCTTGTGGTTGAGCACGCGCATCACCCGGCCCTGGGCGTTGGTCTCGACTTCCTCGTAGCCCACATGGCCATGCAACTGGCTTTCGTAGAAGTGTTCGATGCCGGTCTTGCCGATCGACTGGGTGCCGCGGTACTCGGTGCTGTCGAGGGACTTGGCTTCTTTCTCGTTGATGCGCCCTACATAGCCCACCGAATGGGCGAAATGCTCGGCCAGCGGGTACTCGCGGATGAACTGCGGCTCTACCTCCAGGCCCGGCAGGCGGAACTGGTTCACCGCCACCAGGGCGATCTGCTCTTCGCTCAGGCCCACCATCAGGGTCACTGGCTCGAAGGGCTTGCGGCCACGGCGCAGGTCCTTGTCGAACTGCTTGCGGTCGTCCTCGCTCAGGCCCAGCACCTGCGTCAGGGTGTCGAGCACCTTCGCCGAGTCACCGCCGGCCCGCTCGCGGGTCATGGTGAGGTCGAAGCTGGGCTTGTTGTCGGCCAGCACCACGCCGTTGCGGTCGTAGATCAGCCCGCGTTCGGGGGCGATGGGTAGCACGTGCACGCGGTTGTTTTCCGATACCGCAGTCTGCTGGTCGTGCTGCAGCACCTGCAGCACATAAAGCCGGCCCACCAGCACGGTACACAGGCTGAACACCAGGGCGGCGCAGGCCAGAAGCCGGCGGTTGACCAGGTGCTTTTCCTTTTCGTGGTCCTTGAGGGGGATTGGTTGCGGCATCAGGGGCTCTTTTCTACAGGTATCGCACTCGCCGTGCGGGCGCGCGAACGGGCCGGGGATGCTACGCAACACATCCCGCGCCCTCAAGGCGAGTGGCGACTGGCGGCACCTTGGTATCGGCTGTGTGTCCCGTGATCAGGGCGCTGGCGGGAAACATGAAGATTTGTTCATGGCTGAGCTGTCATGAAAGGTTCCATGGTGCTTTTGGGTGGTTTTATGGATCCATAATAGAATCGTGTTCGATAAACGAACGGAAAATATGATCAGGCTGTAAGTGTTAAAGCATTGAATTAATGGATAAATTTATTTTTAGCTGGAAGGGATTGATAACGAATTGCCATTTTTTATTCAAAGGCCTTGGTTTCGACTCGTTGTTTGTGGATCCATTATCTGATTGATTAGCGCCTGACAACGGCCGGAGCCCTCCAGCCGTATGCGACAACAATTACAAAAAGGGTCCAGTCATGAATGGCTTTTCAGGGGTACGGAACCGTCAGGGTTCCTTGCGCTTTGCCTGCGTGTGCGCATCTTTTCTCTCACCTGTGAACCGGCAGGTGACACCATGAATACCGATCTCAAGCAACGCCTGGACAACGACCCGATGGGCCGCTTCCAGTGCCTGGCCATAGGTATTTGCATCGTCCTCAACATGATCGACGGCTTCGACGTGCTGGTGATGGCCTTCACTGCCGCCTCGGTGTCAGCAGAGTGGGGCCTGAACGGGGCGCAGGTGGGGCTGCTGCTCAGCGCTGGCCTGTTCGGCATGGCGGCTGGGTCGTTGTTCATTGCGCCGTGGGCCGACCGCTTTGGTCGGCGCCCGCTGATCCTGTTGTGCCTGGCGCTTTCCGGCATTGGCATGCTGCTCTCGGCATTGAGCCAGAGCCCCCTGCAACTTGCGCTGCTGCGCGGCCTGACCGGCCTGGGCATCGGCGGCATCCTGGCCAGCAGCAACGTGATCGCCAGCGAATACGCCAGCAAGCGCTGGCGCGGCCTGGCGGTAAGCCTGCAGTCCACCGGTTATGCCCTGGGCGCGACCCTGGGCGGTTTGCTGGCGGTGTGGCTGCTGGGGCATTGGGGCTGGCGCTCGGTGTTCCTGTTTGGTGGCATTGTCACCGTACTGGTGATCCCACTGGTATTGCTGTGGTTGCCGGAGTCACTGGACTTCCTGCTGGCGCGCCGGCCGGCCAATGCCCTGGCGCGGGTCAACCGCCTGGCGGCGCGGCTGGGCCAGCCTGCCCTGGTGCAACTGCCAACACCTGTGGCAAGGGAGGAGGGCGCCGCCAGCGGTTTCAGGCAACTGTTGGCGCCGGCCATGCGCCGCACCACGCTGGTAATCTGGTTGCTGTTCTTCCTGGTCATGTTCGGCTTCTACTTCGTCATGAGCTGGACGCCGAAACTGCTGGTGGCTGCCGGCCTGTCGGCCCAGCAAGGCATCACCGGCGGCGTGCTGCTGAGCGTTGGCGGCATCCTCGGCGCGGCACTGATTGGTGGCCTGGCTTCGCGTTGGCCACTAACACGCGTGCTGGCGCTGTTCATGCTCATTACCGCGGCGTTGTTGGTGCTGTTCGTGGCCAATGGTGCGTCGGTCAGTGCGGCGCTGGCGCTGGGGCTGCTGATCGGGCTGTTCTCCAATGGTTGCGTGGCGGGGCTGTATGCCTTGTCGCCGGTGGTCTATGACGCGTCGGTACGCGCCACCGGCGTGGGCTGGGGCATCGGCATCGGCCGCATGGGCGCGATCCTGTCGCCGACTGTGGCTGGCGTGTTGCTCGATGGCGGCTGGCAACCTCTGCACCTGTATGGGGTGTTTGCCAGCGTGTTCGTGCTCGCAGCAGGCTGCCTGCTGTTGCTGCGCCCGGTGAGCAGGCCGATGCCGGGGTTACCCGGCGATGCCTTGAGCCACTGAGTGCCGCCCGGCCTGGCCGGGAACCTGAATGCAGCTTACCGACCCTGGGCCCATGCCGACCTGGGGCGGACGGCTGCGCCCATGAAAAACGGAGAACAATAATAATGATGCACACAACTTGCACACTGGTCCGTTCGGTCCTGGCGGTTTCGCTGGCGCTTGGCCTGGGTTTGCCAGCCTGGGCCGAGGAGGGTGGCTTCTTCGAAGATGCCAAGGTCGGGCTGACACTGCGCAACTATTACTTCAACCGCGATTTTCGTGACCCCGCGGCGGCCAAGAGCAAGGTTGAAGAATGGGCCCAGGGTTTTATCTTCAAGTTCAGCTCAGGCTACACCCCAGGGCTGGTCGGTTTCGGCCTGGACGGCATTGCCATGTTCGGCGTGAAGCTGGACAGCGGCCGTGGTACCAGCGGCTCCGAACTGCTGCCGGTGCATGCTGATGGGCGGGCGGCCGACAACTACGGGCGGGCCGGGTTGGCGGCGAAGCTGCGCATTTCCGCCACCGAGTTGAAGGTGGGTGAGCTGTTGCCGGACATTCCCCTGCTGCGCTACGACGATGGTCGCCTGCTGCCGCAGACCTTCCATGGCGCGATGCTCGACTCGCGCGAGATTCAAGGCCTGAGCCTGCAGGCCGGCCAGTACCGCGAGGTAAGCCTGCGCAATTCGTCCAACATGCAGGACCTTTCCGCCTGGGCTGCGCCCGGGGTGACCTCGGACGGCTTCAACTACGCTGGCGCCGAGTACCGTTTCAACCAGCAGCGCACGCTGATCGGCGCCTGGCATTCGCAGCTGGAGGACATCTACCAGCAAAGCTACTTCAACCTGCTGCACAGTGAGCGGGTGGGGGAGTGGACATTGGGGGCCAACCTTGGCTACTTCATCGACCGCGACGATGGCCAGGCGCGCATCGGCGACATCCAGAGCCGTACCGGCTTTGCGCTGTTGTCGGCCTCGCGCAGTGGCCACACGCTGTACCTGGGGTTGCAGAAGGTGAGTGGCGACAGCCAGTGGATGTCGGTGTACGGCAGCAGCGGCCGGACCTTGGGCAACGACATGTTCAACGGCAACTTCAGCAACGCCGACGAGCGCTCGTGGCAAGTGCGTTACGACTACAACTTTGCTGCGCTGGGGGTGCCGGGGTTACTGGCCATGGTGCGATACGGGCACGGCGAAAACGCTACCACGGCGGCGGGCAGCAATGGCAAGGAGTGGGAGCGCGATACCGAGGTCAACTACACCTTCCAGAGCGGGGCGTTGAAGGACCTCAACATCAGGCTTAACAACGCGACCAATCGGCGCAGCTTCAACAGCGACTTTGACCAGACGCGGTTGATCGTCAGCTATCCGCTGACGTTGTAAGCCGTTGCAACAGATTCTGTGCATGCCTTGACGGCGATGCAGGTCGGTTGAGGTCAACTGTCTCGGTCACAACCTGAAGTCTAGTACGACCCCTGTGGGAGCGGGCATGCCCGCTCCCACAGGTGCGGCGCATGGTTTGAAGCTGGTGTGCTCTCATGCAAACCGGTCAGCCCGAACAGGCCAGCAACACCTCCTCGGCTTGCGCTAAGATGCCCGCTCCTGTCTCTGGAAGTTGCCTGGATGAGCAAGCCCGGTCAAATGGTGTTGGTCGCGTTGCGCAAGATGATCGCCTCGGGCGAGCTGGCGGCTGGCGAGCGCTTGATGGAAGTCCCCACCGCCGAACTGTTCGGCGTATCACGCATGCCGGTGCGCATGGCGTTTCGCACCCTTGAGCAGGAAGGCCTGCTGGTGCGCTTTGGCGGCCGGGGCTTTCAGGTGCGCTCGGTCAGCGCCGAAGACATCGCTGGCGCGGTCGAGGTGCGTGGCGTATTGGAAGGCCTGGCTGCCCGCCAGGCTGCAGAACGTGGCTTGTCAACGCAAGCACGCGCGGCGCTGCAACAGTGCCTGGTCGATGGCGACCAGCTGTTCGACAAGGGCTTCGTGACCGAAGAAGACCTGCAGGCCTACCACGATCTCAACATGCGCTTCCACCAGGTGATCATCGAAGCCAGTCACAACCCGGCCATTGCCGTCGCCCTGGCACGCAACGATCACCTGCCTTTCGCCTCGGTCACCGCACTGGCCGTGGACCGCCATGACCTGGCCCGCGAATACCGGCGCTTCAACTTCGCCCATATGCAGCACCACGCGGTGTTCGATGCCCTGGTCAACCGCCAGGGTGCCCGCGCCGAAGCGATCATGCGCGAGCACGCCAATGCCACCCTGCGTTACGCCGAAACCTTCGGCGGGTGCGCGGTAGACACGGGCATGAAGGTCATCCTGCCGACTTCGTAAGCCGGGTCAGATATCCAGCACCAGCAACGGCGTTTTCGAGCGTGAGCAGCAGGGCGTGAACTGATCGTTCAGGGCCTGCTCCTCTTCGGTAAGGAACATGTCGCGATGGTCCGGCGTGCCCTGCAACACGCGGGTCAGGCAGGTGCCGCAAATACCTTGCTCGCACGACATGGCAATCTCGATACCGTTCTGTTCCAGCACCTGCACCACGGTCTGGTCGGCCGGCACCTCGAACACCTGCCCCGTGCTACCAAGCTGCACCAAGAAACTGCCGTCGTTGCTGGCATCTACCGGTGCCGCCGCAAAGTATTCACGGTGCAGGCAGGCCTCCTGCCAGCCCAGCCCCTTGGCACTTTCCAGCACATGCTGCATGAACCCACCGGGCCCGCACACATACAGGTGCACATCGTCTTGCGGGTTGCCCAGTACCCGCGCAATGTCCAACGCGGTTTCCGGCTGCTCGTCAAAATGCACGAACAGGCGATCAGCAAACGGCGCGTTGCGAATACGCTCGACAAACGCCGCACGCTCGCTGGAGCGGGCGCAGTAGTGCAGCTCGAAGTCATGGCCGCTGTGGGCCAACTGCTCGGCCATGCACAAGATCGGGGTAATGCCGATGCCACCGGCAAACAGCAAACTGCGTCGCGCGCCCTCGGCCAGCGGGAACAGGTTGCGCGGCGCGCTGATGCACAGGCGAGCACCGGCCTGTACCTGCTCGTGCAGGCTGCGTGAGCCACCTCGCGAAGCCGGGTCGTTGAGCACGCCAATCAAATAGCGGTGGCGCTCTTCGGGGTGGTTGCACAGCGAATACTGGCGCACCAGCCCATCGGGCAGGTGCACGTCGATATGTGCGCCAGCGCTGAACGCCGGCAGCAGGCTGCCATCCGCTGCTGCCAGTTCGAAACTGCAGATACCCTGCGCTTCATCGTTACGGGATACTACTACGGCATCGATCATGTTGGCGGTTCCTCAGGCGGGGGTGGCGCTGGTGGCGATCAGTTGCGGCTGCGGCGCACGCTCTTTGGCGATGATCCGCTCCAGTACCTTGCGCGACTGCACACCGCCGGCATCGATGTTCAGCTTCAGCAGGTTGCGCTCGGGGTAGGCCAGCAAGTTTTGTTGTTGGCGCTCGAGCATCTCCAGGTCTTCACTGAAAATCTTGCCCTGGCCTTCACGAATGTTGTCGGTCAGCGTCTGGTCGTGCGCCGCGAAATTGCGCGCCATGCCCCAGAAGTACCAGATCGAGGTGTCGCTTTCCGGGGTAATGAAGTCGACCACGATGCTCGACGCCTTGTGCTGCGCCTCGGCGTGGTAGCCCCCCTTGCCGGCATGCGCCACACCCACTTCGATCAGCACATGGCTGGGCGGGGTGAAGCGGCAGATCTGCCAGCGGTCCACCGGCACATCGTCGGCCAGGCCATTGCCACGCAGGGCCATGCGCCAGAAGGGCGGGGCCATGATGTTTTCCATGTGCCGGGCGGTGACCACTTCGTCGCCCGTGACGGTGGTGACTGGCGGCGCTTCGTCGATTTCCTTCTGGCCGATGCTGGAGGCGTGCACGTAGGTTTCGTGGGTCAGGTCCATCAGGTTGTCGATCATCAGGCGGTAGTCGCAGCCAATGTGGAACAGCCCGCCGCCGTAGGCCCACTCCTCATTCACCGCCCATTCCAGGTGCGGGATCAGCGCCGGGTCGGCCTGCGCCTGGTCGCCGGGCCAGACCCAGATGAAGCCATAGCGCTCCACCGCCGCAAAGGTTTTGTTGCACGGAAAGCCGCGTACCCGCTGGCCTGGCATCGACACGGTCTTGCCGTCGCAACCCATGACCAGGCCGTGGTAGCCACACACCAGGTTGCCGTCCTCGACGTAGCCCAGCGACAACGGTGCGCCACGGTGCGGGCAAAAGTCCTCGACGGCCGCTACACGGTTCTCGTGGCCACAGTAGAACACGATCTTTTCCCCACAGATCTGCCGGCCCAGGGGCTTGGTGGCGATCTCGTCGGGGGTGCAGGCGACGTACCAGGTGTTTTTGGGGTACATGGGGAGGCTCTCCGGGGTTTTGTTTTTATTTAATGGATCCATTAGAGCCGTGACAGGTGAGCCTGGTCAACACGAATGATCGGATGGCTGCGGGTTTTGTGCGATTATCGGTTTTTTGTGGATCCATTGATGCCGAGCGCTCTTGAAAGCTCCCCACCTGACCGAAATCGACTTCAAAGCATGCCCGGCCCCTGTAGGAGCGGCCGTGTTCTGGTCAAGTAATTCCGGACACCGTTCATGGAGATCAAGCCGCCTGCTGCTCCAGAGCTATTGGCGGCAGATAGTTGTTGCAGTCATGGGGCCTGACCCGGTTGTAACGAATGAAGAAATTGGTCATATCCTTTTTGGCTTCTTCGATGTCTTCATAACCCTTGGCTGGCACCCGTTCATATTTGAGCGTGCCAAAAAACGCTCCGTTGGGGCGTTGTCCCAGCATTGCCCTATGCCACTCGTGATGGGTTGGTTGGAGAGGTTGCCTTCCGAGAGGATGGTGCGCGTGGTGTGTCAGGCCGTTACGCTGAGCTGAATTTTGATTTCCATCTGCAGGCAGCCCCGGAAGCTACCGCTGAGCAGCGCAGCTCTCGTCCGAGAGCCTTGCAAGAAATCTAAGGGTTACAAGGATCAAATGAGTAAAGGGCAGGCCGGTTCGTCTCGGGCTTGCCCCTTGTCATTTCTACAATCTATTTGTGGGCTTTAGAATACATGGGCCAAACGGAATTGGAGTCTAAGCTTTTCTTTCGGGCCGTTGGTGACGTCTAGGTCACGACCGAGTTGAAATTGCGCCTGGGTCTTCGGAGTGACGAAATTTTGCCAAGTCACCATGTAACGCTTGGTGTTGAGCCCGTCGTCTTGGGCTAACCCGTCCAGATGACTTTCACCTCCAACCGTATGATAGTAGGTCAGGCCAACCTGGTTTCGGTCATTCACTGCATAGCGCAGATGAAGGGTGGTTTCGAATACATTGTCTTGGCGAAGCGTTTTTCCAAGGAAGTCATCATTTTTGTCGTACATGTCGTACTCAAAAGTAACCTCCCCGTAAAGCTTTCTGGGAATAATGGCTTGGACATAGCCTGTTTGCAGTACGCCTTTCCATCGGTTACTACCGATATTGATTCCACCTTGATCAGCATCATATTTACCGACAGGCACACCGACAAAACCCCCAACGTTAAGCCATCGCTCATTGATAGGATCATTTATGGGCCAAATCATGCTACCCACCAGTGGGTCGCCTAGGCCGCTCGCCTGCTCATCCTGCGAGGCGCTTTGCTTGAGCCGCCCGAATGGCACAATGATTTGAGGCGTGATGGTGTAACCGCCAACCTCCATCCATTCTACGTAACGCGCTACCATGATGTCGCTGTTCAATCCAAACTTCGTAGGGACTGAGTGGCCGTCCACATTGACCTTGTCCCTTTCCGCATGTTGATAGTAGAAGACTCCTAGTTCAGTTCCTGCAGGTAAAGCGACCATATCACCAGGGTCAGTCGATAATTCCGCAGCGGAAGCTTGGAAAGTAGCCGCAGCGATAGCAGTCGCGAGTACAGTACGCTTCGTGGCATAAAGGTGAATTTTATTGTGGATCTGAACAGCTTTCATTCGAAGCTCCGAATTATTATTAGCAGGAGTAACGAAAAGTCATGACTTCCTACGGGCTGGCCGTAGCCGAGGCGTATAAGCTTGTTTTCTTGTGCTCGGTAGTCTGATTATAAAGCTGCTAATGGCAGGGGCTTATCTGGCTTTATCGACGTTTTTGTTTGAGATTACTGAGTATTTGGCGGGCGGAAAGAGCATAGCGGCTTAGGGGGATAAGCCGGCAGAACAGCAATTTTCTCAGGGCGCACGACCTAGGGTTTTGCGGTAACCGAGTTCATTTGGTCGGTTTGAGCGGAACGTTATTTTTTCGGTGGGCGGTTGGCGTTATGCCATAGCGTTCCTTGAATGCCCTGCTAAAGTGTGCGCTGCTGTTGAAACCCCACCTGAAGGCAATTTCTGTTATAGAAAGGTCAAGGTAACACTTGTTTGTCAAGTCTTCGAGGCAGCGTTCTAGTCTGCTGTGCCATATATATTGGATTAACGGTATTGGTTCATGTGAAAAAATTCTGTAGATACTGCTGATCGATAGACCAAGCTGTAGAGACAGGAGCTCTGCGCCAAGTTTCGGATTCGCAAGCTCCGTAGCGATTGTTCGCTTGAGTTCGTATAGGTGGGTTTTCTTTATGCTTGAGTCATTGGCAGACTTGCTTTCCGGTAGCTCCTGTAGCATGCCTCCCATCATCTCAATAAGCGCATTGGAAAATGCGCTCGTGCAGTTTTGTGGCAGCGTTTTGTACTCGGATACCAGGCTTCCAATATACGTAAATAGTAAGTTGGCGCCTGGTGCACTGCTATTTATGTTTACGGCGCAGAGCCGGTCAGGTCTTGAAAATAGCGTCTTCAATGTTTCTGAAGGTATTCGTATTACGATTTTTTCAAAGTCTTCGTCAAACTGAAAGGAGTAGGGCCGTGAAGTGTCAAATAGAACGGCTTCACCGGGTCGCACAATAGCTTGTCTTCCGTCCTGCTCCACTTTTCCTATTCCCTTAAGCTGGAGGCTGAGCAGGGTATAGTCTTGCCTGTGTGCGTCAGTGATAATCTTACGGTGGTCACGTTGCACCGATTGCCTGCATGCATCAAGTTGAATCAAATCTAACTTTCCGAATTCACTGTGCACCAGCGTGGAGCGTAATCCTTTTGACAGCTCTTCATCATGTATTCCAATTTCTAGAGATGCGAAGTGCTTGCAGACACTCTCATGCCAGAACTCCAAACGCTGCTTAACTGGAAGCATCGCTGTGGATATGAGGGTTTGCTGGGCCATTTTCAACTCCGGATCGTAAATATCGATTTTATCAAGCAGTAATTGTGCCAATGCGTGTTCTGGCAGCTGCTGGGAATGGAGGTCAAAAGAACCGAGAAAATCAATCAAGTCAGCCGTGTAAAGTGGCTACAAAACTCTCGTTGTTACCGGCCTGCCCTGACGCGCACCTCGACCTGTTACACCTGGTAATGCCGTAGATCCAGGGCAACCAAGCGGTAGGGCTGGTCAATTCACACGATAATACTGGTAAAGGTTGGCTTGTTTTTGACTGATAAGATCCGGTCTGCCAACAAGAGCGTGCGGTATATTACAATTACTTCTGAGGGTGGCTACATGAACGCTTCCAAAACACATTATAAAGTTGCAGCTGTGCAAGCTGCCCCGGAATTCCTGGATTTGGACAAAGGGGTTGATAAGGCTATTCGCCTCATTAAAGAAGCTGCTGACAACGGAGCATCTCTGGTTGCCTTTCCGGAAGTTTATCTTCCAGGATATCCGTGGTGGATCTGGCTTGGCTCTCCCGCGTGGGGAATGCAGTTTGTTCAGCGCTACGTAGAAAACTCGCTTGACTTGAAAAGCGAGCAGTTTGAGCGACTGTGCAAAGCGGCCGCTACTTACCGTATTCACGTTGTAATGGGTTACAGCGAGCGCTCGTTTGGCACCCTCTACCTCGGTCAAGCAATTATCGATGACAACGGTAAAGTGATTGGTACGCGCCGTAAACTCAAGCCCACCCATGCTGAGCGTACTGTTTACGGTGAAGGTAACGGCAGTGACCTTAAGGTCTTCAATTCGCAACTGGGAAGGGTAGGTGCACTCTGCTGTGCAGAGCACGTACAGCCACTCTCCAAGTTTGCGATGTACAGCCAGCATGAGCAGTTGCACATTGCCTCGTGGCCGAGCTTCTCGGTATATCGCGGTGGCGCATATCAGCTGAGCGCTGAGGCTAACTGCGCGGCCACCCAAGTTTATGCTCTTGAGGGTCAATGTTTCGTAATTTCAGCGTGCGCAATCGTATCTAAAGACATGCTAAACCTTCTCATCGACACCCCTGATAAGGGCAACCTGTTGCAGGATGGAGGTGGTTTCGCGATGATCTATGGCCCCGATGGCGCACCGCTGTGTGAGCCCTTGGGCGAATATGAAGAAGGCATCCTTTATGCCGACGTCGATGTGGGCGCCATTTCTGTAGCTAAAGCGGCACTCGACCCGGTTGGGCATTACTCGCGGCCAGATGTTTTGCGTCTGCTTTTTAACGATCAACCGACACCTTGCGTGGAGGCATTCAATCCGGCTCCTGTCGGCACTGATGCTCTAGGTACTGACCTTCAGGGTGACGAGCCCGATGCGCGACTGATATCTGAGTAAGGCATAAGTCGATAAGGACGATGGTTGGGCTACCTGCCCAGACATCGTCCGTGCTTGGCGTTTATAAGCAGGAAATCGTTTCCTTCAGGAACTCACAGAACCATAGCTGGGCAGTGTTATCACCGCTGTGCTCATGCCAGTGCAAGCTGACTTCGAACTTTGGCACGGTGAATGGTAGCTCCATTGTCTTGAGGCCATTGCGCTCTGCATAGACGTTGGCGACCCGCTCTGGCAGCGTCACCAGCAGGTCGCTGGATGAAATGATCTCGGGCAGAACGCTGAAGTGTGGAACGCGAAGGCTCACAGTTCGCTCAACGCCTGCCTCCCTCAGTCGATCCTCAACAAAGTGGTGGCCGGTGCCGGCTGATACGACAACGTGGCGTTCTTCAAGGTATTGCTGCATGGAGAGTTTATCTCCGATGCGCGGGTGATCCTTGCGAGCCATACAGACGTACCGCTCTTCAAACATCAGCTCACATTTTGCTTGAACAGGTAGGAAGCTTCGGTTGCATATTGCAGCATCGATTTTTCCTGTTTTCAGCCATTCGTCCATCCGGTCTATCTCGACCTGGATCACTTCCAATTCGACGAATGGCGCTGTGGTCTGCAGTCCGCGCAGTACATGCGGGAGGAAGTAAACCTCTCCCAAGTCCGACAGAGCAAGACGGAAACGGCGAGTCGAGAGGTGGGGCTCAAATTTTTTAGTGAGTGCCACCGCGCGCTCGATATCACTAAGCGACGAACGGAAGGATCCGTAGAGCTGTGAAGCTAGAACGGTAGGCTGCATCCCATCACGCGAGCGCTTGAAAAGCGGGTCACCCCATTGGTCGCGGAGCCTGGCCAAGGCATAGCTCACGGACGGCTGCGTGACGTGGAGACGCTCAGCTGCGCCGCTGACGCTGCCGGTTTCGAAGATGGTCACGAAGACACGGACAAGATTGAGATCGATCATTGTAAATAGATCTGGCTTATTTTAAAGGCAAAAATATATCTATTTGATCTATCAGGCAACACCCCATAACGTGAGGTCGAACGGATCGGGGGTATGCAGCTCTCGTTCGATCACCTCAAAAAAACAACAAGAGTACCTGCCATGCAACGCATCAGCGCAGTCGGTATCCTCGATACCGCAAAGCTCAGTCGCTTCCATTTTCTCCTGGTTTTTTGGTGCTCTTTCATCATGCTGTTCGATGGCTACGACCTGGTCATCTACGGCTCCGTGCTGCCGCACCTGATGACAGAATGGAATCTGACACCTTCTCAAGCTGGGATGCTTGGCTCTAGCTCCATGTTGGGCATGATGGTCGGAGCCGTGCTCCTTGGCACTACCGCCGATCGCTTCGGTCGCCGCCCGATTATCCTTTTCTGCGTCGCTCTCTTCAGTGTTGCAGCTTTCGCGAACGCCTTCGCTGTTGACTCTATTACGTTCGCGATTTGCCGCTTCCTCACCGGTGTGGGATTGGGTGGGGTGGTACCGAACCTAGTGACCATCCTGAAAGAAATGGCACCCACCCAGTACCGGAACCGTCTCATCAACCTGATGCTTAGCTTCTTCGCTGTAGGTGGCTTGCTCTCGGCGCTGGCGGGTATCTACCTCATTCCAATGCTGGGCTGGCATTCCCCATTCTATATCGCAGGGCTGTCACTGCTTTGCCTGCCACTGCTGTATAAAACGCTCCCTGAATCGGTGGCGTACCTGGTGCACAAAAAGCGCCACGATGATGTCGGTGCACTGCTGCAGCGTATCAATCCTAACCACCGCCACATCAGCGGCGCCAAGTACGAAGTCGACGTCGTAGCCAATACTGCGGGAACGTCCATGGCTTCTCTGTTCAGCGACGCGCGTGCATTCGCCACCCTGATGGTCTGGGTTGCCTTTGGTATGTGCATGCTCATGGTGTACGGCCTGAATACCTGGTTGCCGAAGCTCATGAATAGCGGTGGCTATCCACTGGGCTCGAGCATTACCTTCCTGCTGATCATGAACATCGGTGCTCTATTCGGCCAGTTGGCCAGTGGTTTCGTCGCAGACCGTTGGGGCTGCAAGGCAACGCTGCTGGTTTTCTTCGCGCTTTCCGCCATCTCGATTTCGCTGTTGGGCGTTCGTCCCGGCCCCGTGACCTTGTATGCGCTGCTGCTGGTCGCCGGCGGAGCAACAGTTGGATGTCTGTCTGTAGTGCATACGCTCGCAGCCGACATCTATCCCGCCAATGCACGGTCTACCGGTGTCAGCATGGCAGCCGCAGTCGGGCGCTGTGGAGCAGTAGCAGGCCCGCTCCTTGGTGGCTACCTCTACAGCCTGAGTCTGCCCTTTGAGCAGAACTTCCTCCTGTTCGGTCTGCCTGGCGTGGTAGCTGTAATTGCTGTGATGATGATTTCTCAGAGGCATGCTGGTCGGCTGTCAGTTGAAACCCCAGTGAAGCAGAGCGCTTAACCTTCTTGTAATACCCCGTCCAGGTAAATAGCTCGCCTGCAACGGGTTTCGGCGCGGCGCGTGCGTCGCGCCTTTTTTTATTAAGCACATCACCCTTGGCCATATTCGCGGCTCGGGTGAGTGCGCACTAGAAAAACTCGCGCACAATAATAATTCGGAGTGGGTTGGATGAAACAATTCGATCGTATGGGCTGGGCTGTCACCGGTTTGGCTATGATGTATGCGGCTACAGGTCACGCGGATGTGTTTGACGATAGTCATCTAACTTTAGGCCTTCGTAATTTCTATTACGACAGGGATTTCAAGCAGAACAATGCTCCGAAGTCGCGTGTGGGCAGCTGGAGCCAAGGGTTCGATCTGCAGTTTAAGTCGGGGTACACTGACGGGCCTGTAAAGTTTGGCTTGGATGCGTTCGGGCAGTACGCATATCGCCTCGACGGTGGTGGTGGTCGTGGGCCAGATACCGTTCTTCCCTATGATGATAGCAAAGGTAGGCCTGTCACTGACTACGGTCGTGCCAGTGTCGCGGCAAAGATCAAATTCTCTAACACGGAAGTCAAGATCGGCGAGCATCGGCCGATGCTCCCTGTCGCTTTTTACGATGACTCCAGGCAGCTCATCACTACCTATGAGGGGGCGACAATTGAGTCAAAAGAGTGGTCTAAGCTGACGTTGAATGCTGGTCGGTTCTGGAAAACGGCCACACGTGAATCTTCCAACAGGGAAGATATTTACTTGTTTGGTGATTCACCTGCGCAGAGCAGCGAGGGTTTGAACTTTGCCGGTGCGCGATACGACTTTACTCCTCAGCTCAATACGACGTATTACTTTGGACAGCTGGAAGATATCTATAAGCAGCATTACGCTGCGGCAGCGTATACCCTGGACTTGGGTAATGGCTATTCGTTGAAGTCAGACCTTCGCTATTACAATACTCAAGATGAAGGCGCAAAGCTTTCCGGTAGTCTTGATAACAGCTCGCTGGGTGTGATGACTGCACTTAGCAAAGGTGGACATACCTTCACCGCAGCCTATCAGCGTATGTATGGCGATGATGCCTTCCCGTTGCTAAATGGCTACGCGCCGCAGCCATTCCTGGTCAACTGGTCAACGATCGCTTTCTACAAGGCCCAGGAGCGCTCATGGCAAGCCCGTTACGACTATAACTTCGCAGCAATGGGTGTACCAGGGCTGAAGTTTATGACCCGTTATCTGCGTGGTACCAACATTGATCGCGGCCCTGGCCTTTCTGAAAACGTCGAAAGCGAAACGAACTTTATTCTCTCTTATGTTATTCAAAGTGGTCCGCTCAGTGGGTTGGCTTTTGAAGGTAGGAATATAAAAGTTAAGACAAAGTATGGTGCGGACTTTGATGAAAACCGTCTGATTACAAGTTATACCTGGAAAATTTGGTAACCAGTTGACCGGCGCGCCTTGTATTCCAGGGTGTGCTACCTCAGTGCTTTTCGCTAGAGGCCGTGATTATGAGTATCGAACTGTTAAGTGAGCGTAGCAAAGTCTACGATCTTGCAGATCCTCGCCTGGTTTCAGCCTATGTAAACCAGCATGTTGGAAATCACTCCATCGCTATCGCTGATGTGCGTCGCGAGGCGATGCTCATTCACAGGCAGGTAGCAGAACTTGATTTTTGTCGAATCAGATATGGCAGCGAAACACGCGTTACATCGGCATCTCTTCGAGACAAATTTCACATTCAAATTATGTTGAGCGGAAGCTGCCTGCAACGTCACCTAAATGGTCGGCGTGTCCTGCTTGCTGGTGATTTGATAGTGATTAATCCACAGGATAAAGTGGATTTCACCTACTCGGATGACTGCGAAAAATTCATTTTGAAAATTCCAGTGAATTTGATCGGTAAGGTGTGTGGGCTCCAGCGCTGGTGCCTGCCAGCCGAAGGCCTACGTTTTGACGATAAAGTATACAAGCTAGTCGACCTGGAAGGGATTGCGCAGCTGTTGAGTCTTGTCTGTAGCGAGATTGAAAGTGAAAACATGATTCGTGCGGTTCAAGAGTATTACGTTCAAATTATCATTATCAAAGCACTTACGTCTTTTTTGACTAATATGGATGTGAAGGGCGAGGGGGTGCAGAGTCAAGTTTTGCGCAAGGTGCTGCAATATATTGAGGACAACTTGAAGCACGATCTGACACCTGGAACGTTGGCTCGTTATGCCAACGTCAGTGTGCGCAGCCTCTACGTCCTCTTCGATCAGCACATGGGTGAGCCACCCCGTCGGTACTTTGTCAGCAGGAAACTAGATCGGATACGTGCGGCGTTGCTGAATGCTGACGGTCGAAAAAAGAGCGTAACTGAACTCGCGATGGATTATGGTTTTACGCATTTGGGCCGTTTCTCGGCTGAATATAAAGCCAGGTTTTCAGAGCTACCTTCCGAAACGCTAAGGCATGGAAAGTCTGTATAAGAAAAGGCCCGCATAAGCGGGCCTTTTCTTTTGCATTACACCAGATATTTCTCGATTTCTTTCTCGCGCCAGATGATCCCAACGCCAGGGAGATCCGGAATCACCGCATTCCCGCCCTCAAATGCAAGCGTAGGCTCGATGACGCTGCTGGCGAGATCCAAACGCTCCAGCCAATGCGCAGTTGGGGTGGCGGCCAGCAGGTGAGCGCTGATTTCTTGGAACAGGTGACTGGACATTGGAATGCCGAATTGTTGTGCAAGCGCACTAGCACGGACCCAGCCCGTCACGCCACCGATCTTCATTGCATCTGGCATAGCCAACCGGCATGCACCGACGCTCAATGCTTTAAACATCTCCTCAGGGCCGAGCCAGTTCTCACCCATCTGGACGGGCACATCGAGCTTGTTTTGAATGCGCTGATGGCCTTCGTAATCGTGTTGAAGCGTCGGCTCTTCAATCCAGGTGACGCCCTCTTGCTGCAGCGCTTGGCTGCGTTTGATTGCAGCGGGTACATCCAAGCTCTGGTTGTAGTCGACCATGATCCCGAAGTCGTCACCTACCGCTTGGCGGATGCTGCGCACGACGGCGAGATCTTGATCCAATGTCGGATAGCCGATCTTGGTCTTAACCGCCCGGAATCCGAGTTCTGCTGCTGTCACGGCGCGCTCGGTCGCGAGCTTGACTCCATCCAGACTGTGGCTGTCATAGGTCTGAATTGGTCGCGCGTTGGCGCCGAGGAGTTTCACCAGTGGCGTTTCGTGAACCTTACCCAGCGCATCCCAAGCTGCCATGTCGATGCCAGCAGCGGCCATTCGGATCAACCCCGTATAACCTGCCAGGCAGAAGCGTTTTGCGAGCATGGCTTCCAAGCTAACCGGCGCCAATGGTTCGTTGACGATCAGGCCTGCCATATCGTCCAGGAGCTGCTTCAGGGACTTCAAGGCTACGGGGGTGTATGCGAACAGGTAGGAATGGCCTACCACGCCGGCACTGGTGGCCAGATCGATCAGAACAAGAGGCGCTGCGCCAACGGTTCCAACGGCGGTGTGAACGGGGTAGGCCAACGGGACATTGACGGCTCGCGTCTTCAGGCCGGTAATCAGTACTTCACTCATGCGTGTGTTCCTTTACCAATGAGGTGATCGGCTGGAGCGGTGTTAGTCACTCCCTCGCTTTGGAGGTATTCAGTAGAAAGGGAGGTGATGTCAGGGCATCCAATCTGGGCCAGGGTGCGGTCGATATCCGCTTTGAGGAGGGTTAGAACCTCGTCAACACCCGTTTCACCTCGTGCTGCAAGGCCATACAAGGTTGCACGTCCTAGGAGTACAGCCTCAGCACCCAACGCAAGCGCTTTAACGATGTCTGAACCCCGTCGGAAGCCGCTATCGATAAGCACTGGTTTGCCCGTTTTCGCCACTGATTGTGCCAAGACTTCCATAGGCGATACCGCGCAATCGAGTTGGCGGCCACCATGGTTTGAAAGGATCACACCGTCAGCTCCTTCTGCGATGCAGCGATCGGCGTCCTCAGCACTGAGCAACCCTTTAACAAGCAGTTTGTGCGGCCAGAGGTCACGCAGCCATCTCAATGCCTCCCAGTTGAAACTGGCATCCATTTGGCGGCTCATCAATGCTGCCTGCATTTCTAAGCTGGACGTTTGACTGCTGACGAAATTGGCCAGTTGCGGCATGCCGTGTCGCAGCAAATCGAGCGACCAACGCGGATGCAGACATCCGTCCAGCACCACCTTCGCGGTGTAGCTCATAGGCATCTTGAATCGGTTATGCAGGTCGCGCTCGCGATAGCCGTTAACTGCCACATCTGTAGTAAGCACCAGTGTCGTGTAACCGGAGTGCAGGGCTTTGAGCACCATCCCTTGCACGATCTCTCGGTGGATTACATAGAGCTGGAACCACAGATCGCCATCACACTGACGTGCTAGGTCTTCAATGGACATGTTGGAGGCGGTCGACAGCACGAACGGGATTCCGGCCTTGGTTGCTGCTCGAGCTAGGGCGAGATCCCCCTTAGGCCACAGCGCACCGTTCAGCCCAGTAGGCCCAATCAAGAGAGGCATC
The DNA here is from genome assembly GCF_039673335.1 of Pseudomonas sp. TWI929. Taxonomy (NCBI): domain Bacteria; kingdom Pseudomonadati; phylum Pseudomonadota; class Gammaproteobacteria; order Pseudomonadales; family Pseudomonadaceae; genus Pseudomonas; species Pseudomonas sp. TWI929. The sequence goes on along the minus strand of NZ_JBDJLK010000019.1, from coordinate 47,300 downwards.
GACTGCCTCTTTCCAAGCACTTCCGCTTGAAGGCTGCGGCGGCTGACATCTACCAACCGCTTCGGTTTGAATCGCCATTGCTGGAAGACGTCGCGGTTGTGTTTCACCCCGTATTCATCTTCAGCCCCACCGTCCAGATAGTCGTACACCATCTTCGGCAAGCGCTTTTGCGCGAGCTTGCGATAGTCCTCAACGTTAAAGAGATTCTGGCTCATGGCTTAGCTCACTTCACCGGGCTTACGGTGCTTACTTCGATAAGCACCGGGCCTTTGGCAGAAAGCGCTTCTTGTAGCGAACCCTTGAGCTGCTCAAGGTTGTCGGCTTTCAGCGCTTGTACACCATAGCCCTTGGCGAGTGCGCAGAAGTCGATGCCTGGTACATCCAGCCCGGGAACGTTTTCTGCTTCGAGAACGCCGGCAAACCATCGCAACGCACCGTAGGTGCCATTGTTCATGATCACGAAGATGGAGGGGATGTTGTACTGCGCTGCAGTCCACAACGCACTGATGCTGTAATTCGCCGATCCGTCGCCAATGACGGCGATGACTTGTCGTTCGGGTTCTGCGAGTTGAACCCCAATTGCTGCAGGCAGGGCGAAGCCCAGTCCACCAGCTGCACAGAAGTAGTAGCTACCAGGATTGCGCATGTTCAGGCGCTGCCACATTTGGGCGGTCGTTGAAGTCGACTCGTTCAGGTAAATCGCGTTCTCCGGGGCCATGTTGTTCAGCGTGTCGAACACTGTCTCCGGGTGGAGCCGGCCAGCGTCTTGGTCAACCTTCGCGGGTTCCGGTGCTGCAGTTGGGAGCGGGCGGCTGCTCTCTTCAACCGAGTTGGCAAGAGCGCTAGCCATCTCACCAATGTCTGCCACGATCGCATCGCCCATTGGCGCGCGTGCAGCTTCGAGAGGGTCGCAGGTCACCGAAATCAATCGCGTGCCAGGTTTGAGATATTGACCTGGGTCGTATTGGTGGTAACGGAACACTGGAGCGCCGATTACCAAAACCACATCGTGACCTTCCAGCAGCTGAGAAATCGCTGCGATACCAGCTGGCATCAATCCACGGAAGCAAGGATGACGGGTAGGGAATGGGCAGCGTGGAGCGGATGGCGCAACCCAGACTGGAGCTTTGAGGCGTTCGGCCAACATGACGCAGTCTGCGTTCGCATTTGCGGCGTCGACGTCCGGGCCCAGGACGATCGCCGGGTTGGACGCGCTGTTGAGAGCTTTGACCAGGATATCGAGATCCTGGTCGTTCAGGCGTACTGACGAACTGACATGGCGATCAAAAAGGTGGTGGGACTGAGGATCTGCATCCTTATCCCAATCGTCATATGGCACCGAAAGATAAACAGGGCCTTGTGGCGCCATGCTTGCCATATGGATAGCCCTGCTCATCGCATGAGGGACTTCGGCTGCGCTTGCGGGCTCGTAGCTCCATTTGACAAGTGGTCGTGGCAGGTTCGCGGCATCGACGTTGGTCAGCAGGGCTTCAACGCCAATCATCGCCCTGGTCTGCTGGCCGGCAGTGACGATCAGCGGGGAATGTGAGTTCCAGGCGTTGCTGAGTGCACCCATAGCATTGCCGGTACCAGCAGCAGAATGCAGGTTAATGAAAGCTGGCTTCCGGCTGGCTTGTGCGTAGCCGTCTGCAATGCCCACCACACACGCTTCCTGCAAAGCCAGGATGTATCGAAAGTCCTCTGGAAAGTCCTTCAAAAACGGGAGCTCGTTCGAGCCAGGATTGCCGAAGACCGTGTCGATGCCCTGACGTCGCAGGAGTTCGTATGTGGTGCCGTGTACCGAAGCCATGATTTTTATCTCTTACCAAATGGTGAATCCCACGATAAAATCGAGACCTAAATAGATCAAATAGATAGATTCTAAAATAATATATAGATCAGTTCTATTTTGATGCTTTTACCTTTCTGTGACGCTTTGACAGCATTTTCGGAGGTAGGCAATGGCAACCGTGCTACGTGGAACCGATATGGATCAGCTCGCTGAGCTGGTCTGGCTTCTTGCTCAGTCCCAGGGAAAACCAAACGCTCGGGCTGCGATTTTGCAAGCGGTAGCGGCCTTTCTTGACGCGGAGTTCGTTGCTTCATTCGTGTGGGATAAAAGTGAGGGGCGATCCATCGACCCGCTGGCTTTCAACATGGAGAGCCGGCTCATAGAGGCCTATCAGAAGCACTTTTACCAGGTCGATTTGGTAACCCCGATCATGCGAGAGGTGAGGGCGCCGGCGCGAGTCGACTGTCATGTGCCACCTTCAGCAATGCTCAAGAGCGAGTTCTACAACGACTTTCTTCAGCCGGCAGATATGGAGCACGGCCTCAACGTCTTTTTCTTCGACGGTGATCGGGACATCGGCGATCTCAGGGTATGGAGGAGCAAGGGGAGCAAACCCTTCAGCGAGCGAGAAGAGCGTCTGCTATCGACGCTCCAGCCATATGTTCAGAAAGCTTTTAGCCCGGCGCCGACGACTTCCCAGCGATTGTCGATGAGAGAAGCTGAGGTGGCCGAACTTGTGGCTCAGGGAGCCAGCGATAAAGAGGTAGCCCGCCGCTTGGATATAGCGTTCAGCACGGTACGCACCCATCTGAAGAACGCCATGGCGAAGCTTGAGTGTCAGAACCGCACTCAGTTAGCCCGCTGCTTATGAAATGTCTCTGGCAATCCTCAAATTTGAGGAGACCTTTTGCCGCAGGCCCACATTACCGTTGTGTGAACCACAGCATCGCCAGCGCGGCTAGGAGAGGTAAAAAATGCGCCACCCTGTAGATAAGCCTGAAAAGCTCGCTACCGACGCAATGCGTCTGTCGGCTCAACCCGAGCATCTTTGGGAGCTCACTCTCACCGAAGCGTCTGCCTTGGTTCGGCAACGACAGATCACGAGCCGCAAGCTTGTGGAAGCGTGGCTTTCTCGGATCGCGGACTTCTCTCAGCTGAACGCATTTATCAGCGTTGATGCAGCCGCAGCCCTGAAGCAAGCAGACTCGTATGATCACTACCTTGAGGCGGGTGGTGATCCGCTTCCATTGGGCGGAGTACCGATCGCGGTTAAGGACAACATCCAGGTGATCGGCTTCGCGAACACGGCCGGGACTCCAGCACTGTCCAAATTCTTTCCAACGCGTAACGCCCGAGTTATCGAGCCATTGCTCAAAGCCGGGGCAATCGTTGTTGGGAAGACCAACATGCATGAGCTGGCGTTTGGCACCTCGGGCTACAACACCGCGTTCCACAGCCCAGGCGTAATAGGTGTTCGTAACGCGTTTGACCACTCATGCATTGCGGGCGGATCGTCCTCTGGGAGTGGTAGCGCTGTCGGCGCACTTTTAATTCCTGCAGCTTTGGGTACCGATACAGGTGGATCTGTTCGACAGCCTGGTGCCGTGAATGGATGCGTTGGTTTTCGACCAACAGTTGGGCGTTATCCAGTCGACGGCATCACACCGATTTCCCCAACGCGCGATACGCCGGGCCCAATCGCTCGCTCGGTCGAAGACATAGTGCTGCTGGACTCGATCATCACCGGGGCCCTGCCTGCGGAAGCTCCTGCTGCCGAGTCGATTCGACTGGGGGTAGTTGACCAACTGTGGGCTGATCTCAGCGATCCGGTCAGAAGGCTGTCTGAAGATGCGCTGAGAAAGCTCGAGCAGCAAGGTGTGCAGATTGTGCGGGTTCCGGTGCCCGAAATCTTCGAGTTGAATCATGCAGTCAGTATGCCGTTGGCATTACACGAATGCAGGTCAGCCTTAACGGAATATCTGTCGGCAAATGAGGCCGGTGTTTCCTTCGACGAGCTGGTCGCTGGGATCAGCAGCCCAGATGTCCGAACCATCTTCGAAGATTACATCCTGCCTGGAAGGCTGGGGGAGCTAGAAGGTCAACCTGTGGATCTTGAGCAGGCCTACGTCACTGCTATGAAGGATGCTCGTCCGAAGCTCATCCAGAGCTTCGAGCTTCTATTCAAAGAGCATCAACTCGACGCGATTATCCATCCCACCACGCCTGACCTCGCGATCAAGAGCAATCCCGCTGCGACCAGTTTCGAGGCCTTCGCACGCATGATTCGAAATGCCGACCCGGCCAGTAATGCTGGCATGCCTGGTATCAGCCTGCCTGCCGGGTTGTCTCAACAAGAAAGTTTGCCGGTAGGTATTGAGATCGAGGGTATTCCGGGCAGTGATGTGCGATTGCTCAGTATCGCAAAACTCATCGAGAGCATTTTGGGGCGTGGCCCGACGCCGAAACGTTCGGGTAGTTGAAACCAAAATTTCCCTGTAGCACTGCCGATCCCAAGTCGGTTACTACCGATAGAACCTGTAATCCCGAATAAAGAGGAAATCCACTCATGAATTATCTGTCTCCGGCTAAGATTGACTCGCTGTTCTCCGCTCAGAAGGCGTATTTTGCTACCCGAGCTACGGCTGATGTGGGCTTCCGCAAGCAATCGCTAGAAAGACTGAAAGACGCGATTATCAATAACAAGGAAGCTCTTTATTCTGCGCTTGCAGAGGACTTGGGCAAGCCCAAGGATGTAGTCGACCTGGCAGAGATCGGTGCAGTATTGCACGAAATTGATTTCGCGCTTGCTCACCTTGATGAATGGGTCGCGCCAGTTTCGGTTCCGTCGCCAGACATTATTGCGCCTTCCGAATGTTATGTCGTCCAAGAGCCGTACGGGGTCACCTATATCATCGGCCCCTTCAACTACCCGGTTAACCTGACGCTCACCCCGCTGATTGGTGCGATCATAGGCGGTAACACTTGCATCATCAAACCGTCTGAAACCACACCGGAAACCTCGGCGGTAATCGAGGAGATCATTGCTGAGGCGTTTGCTCCTGAATATGTCACGGTTATCCAGGGTGGTCGAGACGAAAATAGTCATTTGCTCAGCCTACCTTTCGACTTCATTTTTTTCACCGGTAGCCCCAATGTCGGCAAGGTGGTTATGCAGGCGGCTGCTAAACACCTGACTCCTGTCGTTCTAGAGCTCGGTGGCAAGTGCCCACTGATTGTCCTGCCTGACGCGGATCTCGATCAGACGGTCAATCAATTGATGTTCGGTAAATTCATCAACAGTGGTCAAACCTGCATTGCACCGGATTACCTCTATGTGCACTGCAGCGTCAAAGATGCACTTTTGGAGCGCCTTGTTGAGCGCGTGAAGACCGAGCTGCCCGAGATCAACTCTACTGGCAAGCTCGTCACCGAGCGTCAGGTGCAGCGATTGGTCTCCCTGCTGGAAGCAACGCAAGGGCAGGTACTTGTAGGATCTCAGGCGGACGTAAGCAAGCGCGCCTTGAGTGCTACGGTAGTAGATGGTGTGGAGTGGAATGACCCTCTGATGTCCGAGGAGCTTTTCGGCCCGATTCTGCCTGTTCTTGAATTTGATAGCGTTCGGACTGCCATAGATCAAGTCAACAAGTACCATCCAAAGCCTTTGGCCGTTTATGTGTTCGGTAAGGATATGAATGTCGCCAAAGGTATCATCAACCAGATTCAGTCTGGTGATGCGCAGGTGAACGGCGTAATGCTCCATGCGTTCTCGCCATACCTCCCATTCGGGGGAGTCGGTGCTTCTGGTATGGGCGAATACCATGGGCATTTCAGCTTCCTGACCTTTACCCATAAAAAGTCCGTGCGGATTGTGCCGTAAATATTGATACAAGGCGCGCTCCGGCGCGCTTCTTGTACTGTCGGATGTCAGCTCAACAGCACTGTCTGGCCTAGTTTATTTTCATCAACGAACGTCAGGAGGGAGGATATGACCGTGGGCAAAGGCTTTATCCCAAGGCGATGCCAGGATGAATCTATCGCTTGTAGTCGGGATCAGAATAGGTTGAAAGGCGAGACATCTACTAATGGAATGCATCGGAACACATTAGGTGTCGAGTTCTCTCGAATAATTAAAGCGGTCCAAGAAGATACGGAAAGTCAGCGATTGACTCGGCATAGTCTTGGTGAGCTTTTCGATAAGCTGTCTTCTGATCTTTCAAAGGCTTCGGATTTACTAGGTCTTAGTGTGAGTGGTAGTGATGCGCCTGCTGTTTTCAAGCTTTTGTATGTGTACGCCGTCAATGTGGTAGGGTCGATGCTGAGCTCAATACTGAGTAAGGCTGTTGTGAGTAGTCCAAGTTTGCGAGCTAGCTTTAAAAGCAGGTTCTTGGAGGATGGGTTTTCTTCAGGCTTGCATGGAAGTGAGCGAGAAGCTTTATCGGGGGGGAGAGGGTTTTCAGGTGATATGGCGTCCGGCCTGAGCTTGAAGAGCTTTTGCAATGTTGAATATTTGTTAATTGAGATTTTTGGTGAGCGACTTGAAACGTTGAATTTCACTGTTATAGATCAAATTTTCGCGAAGCGTGACGACCTCCTTGTCCGTCATGGGAGAAATGTTGAAGGCCAAGCAGTACAGTTTACCGCTGAGGATGTGAAGCTCGTGATAGCCACCCTTCGCGACTTCGCAGTGAATCTTAATATCAAAATTTATCACTCATTGTTTGATCATAATTCATCGGCTGCTTGAGTTCCGCTATCTGAAATCCTCGCCCTGTATTCATCATTCCGCGTCAGGGCAGTTTGGATTCGCTCCACGAAACCGGATACATCCCTGCACAAAACGGATAGTGGGCTGAAACGCGATCGCGATAATCTTAGCTGACCGTGAGTCTATGTGCGTGCAAGGCGACGGTGCTACTCGTCCATTGGTGCTCGAGCGAAGGCATGGGCACCTAGATAATAATAATGAGTCGAGCTCGACAGGCCTTAAGGCGTGCGGGCTGGGGAGCAACTATGTCGAAAATAACGCAGCGTCTTTGGGCCGGTGCAATCGTACAGGTCGGTGCAGCGAGCGCGGGCGTTACAGCATTTCTTTACCCTGAGTCTTTGATCCTCTGCCTATCACTCAATGTATTCTCGCTGCTTTTAGCCGGTTGGCTGTACCATTTTGCAAGGATCGAGAGGGTAGAGGTACGTGTTGAAATACCCTACGAGGTGCGTGTGCCGTGCACACAAACGGAAGACAACACACGCAAGGCTGAGCCTCTCGCTCTTGACCCTCAAGTGAAGGTTGATCTAGAGCGACTGAGCGTTGCGATTGCAGATACCGAGCGAGATATGGACTTCGCTAATCAGCTGGCTCGCGAGGCAGGTGGAAAAGTCAGCTCCAGCTCAGACAGCATTCAAAGCTCGGCTGGCATTTTCAGAGAGCTTGACCAGTCAATGGTTCATTGTGCCCAGGCCTTTAATGCGTTGGGTGGTCAGTCCGTGGAAATTACAGGTCTGGTAGCTAGCATCCAGGACATCGCACGCCAAACAAACCTCTTGGCGCTGAATGCGGCTATTGAAGCAGCAAGGGCAGGGGATCATGGTCGTGGCTTTGCTGTGGTGGCTGATGAAGTGCGTAATCTCTCTAGGCGAGTAGCTGACTCCAGTGCGCAAATCCACCAGATAGCACAGAGTCTTGAACAGACCGCTGGTGATGCTCGTGAGGGAATAGATAGGCTCGGCGTCTCAGCGCGCAGAGGCTTGGCTCAGTCGGACGACGCGCTGCAGGCCATGCAAGGGCTGCGCGATGCGGCGGCAGCCCGTATGAAAATCGTCGAGCAGATCATGTCTCGCCTCGCTGGGCTCCGCGAGCTGGCTGAAAGGATAGAGAGGATGCTCCCTGAAGAGCTCGTTGCCATATCCTGCCGATGAGAGGCGTTTGCTGACAAAGGCGGCGCAGGAGGGTGTTGAGCGAGTGTACTGAGAGGGCTTCCGCTATAGCAAGGCGGAGGTGTGTCGCGAAAGGGGCTGCGCAGCAGCCCCAGGGCCTCAGCGCAGACGCATATTTGATATCACGAGATGGCGGGCGCTGCTCCAGATCATCACCGTGCAATTGCTGCAGTAATTCAATTAGCTGAAAGTAGTTGTATTGGTGGGCTTCCTTTAAAGCGATGTCCACCTTGCCAATCGCGTGCTGCTCGTCTGGGATTTCCATGGCTGAGCCTCTTGCTGGAACAACGAAGTATATGCTGATCCTAGACGACTGGTTTTAATTTTAGTCCTTGATTTCATGTCAAAAAATTAATGGGTATAATTTAAGGAGTGGTCTGTAGGAAGTTTCCTTTATTATTTATTCGCTATTATTCGTCTTGTGCTCTCCCAAGGGCAGGATCTGCGGATTGATAAGGCTTTTAACGATGGAACAGAACACCAGTCACCAAAGGCGACCACTCGTTCATTACGAAAATTAAACGAGTGTTCGGCTGTGCTGGCCCGAACCTGCTATTCCTAAAGGAACACCCAACCCACCAGGGCCCCTCGATGCTGGCCATCGAAAACCTCCACAAATCATTCCCCACTCCCCAAGGCCCACTCCCGGTGTTGCAAGGCGTCGACCTGTGCCTGTCACGCGGCAGCAGCCTGGCGCTGATGGGCGAGTCTGGTAGCGGCAAGAGCACCTTGCTGCACCTGATAGCTGGCCTGGACCGTGCCGACAGCGGCCACATCCTGATCGACGACATACCGCTCGACAGCCGCTCGGAAGCATCGCTGGCTCTGTGGCGGCGGCAGGGGATTGGCCTGGTGTTCCAGCAGTACAACCTGATCAGCAGCCTGGATGTGCGGACCAACCTTGCATTCCAGGCCAGATTGGCGGGTCGGCACGACCCGGACTGGGTCGCGTACCTGGCCCAACGCCTGGGCCTGGCGGAGTTGTTTTCGCGTTACCCGGAACAGTTGTCAGGCGGCCAGCAGCAACGTGTCGCCATCGGCCGCGCGCTGGCCGGGCGCCCGGCCTGGCTGCTGGCCGACGAGCCCACCGGCAGCCTCGATGAAGCCAGTAGCGATGAAGTGTTGAGCCTGCTGCTGCAACTGGTTGCCGAAGCCGGCAGCGGTGTGCTGATGGTGACCCACAGCCCACGGGTGGCAGCGCGCCTGCAACAGCGTTGCTACTTGCAGGCCGGCCGCGTGCAGGCCGAGCAGGGCTGATGCGGCTGTTGTCGCTGGCCCTGTTAGCGCTGCTCAGCCACTGGCGCCGCCATCGCGTGCAGTTCTTCAGCATCTTCACAGGCCTGTGGCTGGCCACGGCGTTATGGACTGGCGTGCAGGCACTGAATAGCCAGGCGCGTAGCGACTATGCCCGGGCCAGCGCGGTATTGGCCGGGCCGCTGCAGGCGCAACTGCTGCCGCGTAATGGCGAGCGCTTCGACCAGGCGCTTTACGTGCAACTGCGCAGGCAGGGCTGGGCGGTGTCGCCGGTGCTGGAGGGGCGCTTGCGTTTGCCGGGCGAGCCTGGGCGAAGCGTGCGGCTGATCGGCATAGAACCGTTAAGCCTGCCGCCGGCCAGCAGCATTGCCGGCGTGCAGCCGCAGGCCTTCGACCTGCAGGCGTTCATTGGTTCACCCGGGCAAGCCTGGGTTGGGCCAGACACCTTGCGGCAGTTGAAGGTGAACGCTGGGCAGGTGGCGCGCGACAGCGCAGGGCAGTCGCTGCCACCGTTGATGCTGCAGCCTGAAATGGCGCCAGGGGTGATCGTGGTCGATATCGGCCACGCGCAGGCGTTGCTGCAGGCTCCCGGGCAGTTGTCGCGATTGCTGCTGGCCGGTAGTACGGGGCCATTGCCGGTAGATGTTGCGCCTTACCTTGAACTGCAACCCCAGCAAGACGACGGCGGCCTGCAGCGCTTGACCGACAGCTTCCACCTCAACCTGACTGCGCTCGGCCTGCTGGCGTTCGTTGTCGGCCTGTTCATCGCCCATGCTGCAATCGGCCTGGCGCTGGAGCAGCGGCGGGGGCTGATTCGCAACCTGCGCGCCTGTGGCATCAGCCTGAACACACTGCTGTGTGCCCTGGTCCTGGAGCTGGGCCTGTTCGCGGTGCTGGGTGGGCTCGCCGGGGTGGCCAGTGGTTATGGGTTGGCGACGTGGTTGTTGCCCGACGTGGCCGCCAGCTTGCGCGGCCTGTACGGCGCCCAGGTCGCCGGGACGCTGAGCTTGCCCGCAGGGTGGTGGCTGGCGGGCGTGCTGGTGAGTGTACTGGGGGCATTGCTGGCAGGGCTGGGCAGCGTACTGCGGGCAGCACGGTTGCCGCTGCTGGCGCTGGCGCAACCCCAGGCCTGGCGATTGGCGCAGGGGCCTTGGTTGAAGCGTCAGGCCTCAGTGGCAGGCCTGTTACTGCTGCTGGCGTTGGGCTGTGGCGTGCTTGGGGATAGTCTGCCCAGCGCCTTCGGCGTGCTCGCAGCACTATTACTGGCCGCGGCGCTGTTGTTGCCGGCCTTGCTCGACCAACTGCTGGCCTGGCTGGCGCGCCGTTGCCACCGGCCATTGGCGCAATGGTTCGTCGCCGACAGCCGCCAGCAACTGCCAGCCCTGAGCCTGGCGCTGATGGCCTTGTTGCTGGCACTGGCCGCCAGTGTTGGCGTGGGCAGCATGACCGAGGGCTTTCGCAAGACCTTTGTCGGCTGGCTTGACCAGCGCCTGTCCGCCGACCTGTACGTCACTCCACGCGATACAGCCCAGGGTTTGCAGATAGCCGAATGGCTCGGGCAGCAACCTGCAGCCAGCGTGGTCCTGCCTGGCTGGCGTGTGGAAACACAGCTGCAGGGTTGGCCGGTGCAGGTTCAAGGCATCGTCGACCATGCTGTCTATCGCACGCGCTGGCCACTGTTGGCGCAGCAAAAGCAGGCCTGGGAGCAATTGGCCGGCGGCCAGGCGGTGATGCTTAGTGAGCAACTGGCCAGGCGGCTGAAGCTGCAACTGGGCGATCGCTTGAGGTTGCCCGCAAACGCGTCGTCAGCCATGACCGTTGTGGGGATCTACGCCGATTACGGCAACCCCAAGGGGCATGTGCTGGTCAACGCCGGCTGGCTGCGCGGCCACTGGCCACAGGCAACGCTGACCGGCTTGAGCGTCGACCTGCTTGCCGAACAAGGGCCGGCCATCAAAGCCGCGTTGCAACAGCGCTTTGCCCTGGACGACAGCCGCGTGGTGGAGCAGGCGCGCCTGAAACGCTGGTCGACCGACGTGTTCAACCGCACCTTCGCCGCCACGGCGGCACTCAACAGCCTTACGCTTGGCGTGGCCGGGGTGGCGTTGTTCATCAACCTGCTGACGCTGGGCCAGGCCCGGCTGGGTCAGTTGGCGCCGCTGTGGGCGTTGGGCGTGCGGCGCACGCATCTGGTCTGGCTGAGCCTTGGCCAGACACTCATGCTAAGCAGCCTCACCGTGCTGCTGGCGATTCCGCTGGGGCTGTTGCTGGCCTGGTGCCTGGTCGCGGTGGTGAACGTGCAGGCATTCGGCTGGCGTTTGCCGCTCCATGTGTTCCCCGTGCAATTGCTACAACTGGCCTTGCTGGGCATGCTTACCAGCCTGCTGGCAAGTGCCTGGCCACTGTGGCAACTGGCGCTCCGCCAGCCGCGTGAACTGTTGAGGCCATTTGCCGATGAAGCGTAATGCCTGGCTGTTGCTATGCGGGTTGTTGTGCGGTTGTGATCAGCCTGCACCGCAAAGCTATGCCGGGCTTGGGCAGCAGGCGGGCGAGTTCAACCAGGTGATCCGCGACCATCGCTTGGCATTCCCACGTGACCACGGCCCCCACGATGGCTTTCGTATCGAGTGGTGGTATGTCACCGCCAACCTCAAGGATGCCCAGGGGCGTGACTGGGGCGCGCAGTGGACGCTGTTCCGCTCGGCCCTGCGCCCTGGCCCGGAAACTGGCGACTGGAATAGCCCGAACCTGTGGATGGGGCACGCGGCGTTGACCGGCCCTGGGGGGCATCAGTCTGCTGAAACCCTGGCGCGCGGTGGTATCGGCCAGGCCGGGGTGCAGGCCCAGCCGTTTCGGGCGTGGATCAATGACTGGTCGTTGCAGGGCGGGGGAGGTATTGAAAGCCTGCAGATGGTCGCGGGTGGCGAAGGCTTTCGCTACGACTTGCACTTGCGCAGCGACCGGCCGCTGGTGCTGCATGGGGACAGGGGCTACAGCGAGAAATCCGGCAAGGGGCAGGCTTCCTACTATTACAGCCAGCCCTTCTACCTGGTGCAAGGGCAGGTGCAGCGTGGCGGCGAGTGTATCGCGGTCAGCGGTCAGGCCTGGCTGGACCGGGAGTGGAGCAGCCAGCCGCTGGCGGCCGGGCAGACGGGCTGGGATTGGTTTTCCCTGCACCTGGACGATGGCGCCAAGCTGATGCTGTTTCAGGTACGCGAGGCGCAGGGGGAGGCGTACCGCGCCGGGACCTGGGTTAGCCCGCAGGGAGAGGTTGTGGCGCTGCAGGGAGTGCAGATCCAGCTGCAGGCGCTGGCCTGGGCGCGGCAGAACAACGGCAAGCAGGTGCCGACGCGCTGGCGGGTGCAGGTGCCGGGGCAGGGGGTGGATGTACAGGTGGAGGCAGTGGAGCCGAAGGCGTGGATGCAGACGCGGTTCCCGTATTGGGAAGGGCCAGTGCGTTTGAGCGGGAGTGCGGGTGGGCGTGGGTATCTGGAAATGACCGGGTATTAGCGCCTTACATTTTGGCCATTACGCGGTCCCTTGTAGGAGCGGCCTTGTGTCGCGATAGGGCCGCAAAGCGGCCCCAGCAATGTTGCGGCAATGCGAAGATCATGGGGGCGCTTCGCACCCCTTTCGCGACACAAGGCCGCTCCCACAATGGGGGGCGCGTCAGCCCGGTCAATCCTTGATCAGTGAGCGCAACACTGCGCGCGCTTCTTCGGTACGCAAGCACTCGATGAACAACCGGCTTTCCCGCGCCACCGTGGCTTCCAGCTCCTCACGCTGGCTGTCCTTGAGCAAGCGCTTGCTGATCCGCAGCGCCGCCTGCGGATACCCTTGCAGCTGCCGCGCCAGCTTGCGAGCCGCAGCCAGGCACTGTTCGCCATCCTCGTGCAGCTCATTGGCCAGCCCCCAGGCCACCGCCTGCTCGCCATCAAGCAACGCGTTGCCCAGCAGCAAGCTGGCAGCACGGGCCTGGCCAAGCAAGCGCGGCAGCAACAGGCTGGAACCGAACTCCGGGCACACCCCCAATGGCGCAAAGGGCATGCGCAGCTTGGTCGAGCGGCTGACCAGCACCTGGTCACAATGCAACAGCAGGGTGGCGCCGATGCCGATTGCCGCGCCACTGACCGCAGCAATCAGCGGCTTGTCCAGGCCCATGACCACCCGCATCAGGCGGAACACCGGGCTATCGAGGCCGCTGGGTGGGTTGTCGAGGAAGTCGCGCAGGTCGTTGCCAGCACTGAAACACTGCGGGTTACCGGTGATGATGATGACCTCGACGGCGGGGTCTGCAGCCGCCGCCAGCAGCAGGTCACCCAGTTGCTGGTACATAGCGCTGTTCAGGGCATTGAGCTTGTCGGGGCGGTTGAAGGCCAGGGTCAGCAGGCCTTGGTCCAGGTCGCGTGTGATCAGGTCGTTCATGGCAGCCGCTTTTGTTGTTGTGGTCGGGCCCGGGCGGGCATTGGCGCTTAGGGTTTATCACGCGGTCCGGCTTGTTGTACAGTCGTTCAGTCCAGCCCATTGCCGCCAGCCCCTAACAAGAGACCCGCTGATGAATCAGGAAGCCCGCTACCACCGCATGCTGCCGGAATTGCGCAAAGCCAACCTGGTCGAGGCGACCCTGGTGTGCCTCAAACGCCATGGTTTCCAGGGCGCTTCGATCCGCAAGATCTCGGCCGAGGCCGGGGTTTCGGTCGGGCTGATCAGCCATCACTACGCGGGCAAGGACGAGCTGGTGGCCGAAGCCTACATGGCCGTCACCGGCCGGGTGATGGGCTTGCTGCGCGAGGCCATGGCCCAGGCCGCGCCCAATGCCCGCGAGCGGCTGTCGGCGTTCTTCCGCGCCTCGTTCTGCGCCGAGCTGCTTGAGCCGCAACTGCTCGATGCCTGGCTGGCGTTCTGGGGTGCGGTGAAAACCGCCGAGGCGATCAACCAGGTGCACGACCACTCGTACGGCGAGTACCGCAACGAACTCAGCCGGCTGCTGGCCAGCCTGGCCGAGGAGGAGGGCTGGCAGGGCTTCGATGCCGACCTGGCGGCTATCAGCCTGAGTGCCTTGCTCGATGGCCTGTGGCTGGAGTCGGGGCTCAACCCTGGCACCTTCACCCCCGAGCAGGGCGTGATTATTTGCGAGGCCTGGGTCGACGGCCTGCAGGCCGGTGGTCGGCGGCGCTTCAGCCTGCCGGAGGGCTGTTGATCGCCTGTTCAGTAACGAGTACGCTGCTGTCGCGATTGTGTAGAACAACACCAATAAAAAAAGAGACGACACGCAATGACGCCTCGGGTATTGATCGTTGATGACGATCCGCTTATTCGTGACTTGCTGCAGGCCTATCTGTCCCAGGAAGGCTACGACGTGCACTGCGCCGACACCGCGGAAAAGGCCGAAGCCCTGCTCGGCAGCCAGGATGTCGACCTGGTGCTGCTGGACATTCGCCTGCCCGGCAAGGATGGCCTTACCCTGACCCGCGAGCTGCGCGTGCGCTCGGAGGTCGGCATTATCCTCATCACCGGGCGCAACGACGACATCGACCGCATCGTCGGCCTGGAATGCGGCGCCGACGACTATGTGATCAAACCGCTTAACCCCCGTGAGCTGGTGTCCCGCGCCAAGAACCTGATCCGCCGCGTGCGCCATGCCCGCGAAGTGCAACCGGCACCGGCCTGCGCGCAATCGCTGAAGCAGTTTGCCGACTGGGCGCTGGACACCGACCGCCGGCGCCTGATCGACGCCCGTGGCGGGCAAACCCTGCTCACCCACGGCGAGTTCCAGTTGCTCAGCGTGTTCCTGCGTAACAGCGGCCACACCCTCAGTCGCGACCAGTTGATGGACCAGATCCGCAACCGCGAATGGGTGCCCAACGACCGCTCGATCGACGTGCTGGTCGGCCGCCTGCGGCGCAAGCTGCATGATGACCCGGCCGAGCCGCAGCTGATCATTACCATCCACGGCACCGGCTACCTGTTCACCGCCAGCGTGGCGGCATGACCCGTAGTGCCTGGGTGCTGGCCTTGGCATTGTTCGCCGTGCAAGCCAGCGCAAAGCAGCCGGTGCGCTACTGCGACTACCCGGTGTACCCGCCAATTTCCTGGAGCGACGGCCACCAGGTGCGTGGCGTGGCCCCGACCGTGGTGCGCGAGCTGTTCGCGCGCATGGGCTACCCGGTGCAAACCGTGGTGCTGGGAAACTGGAAGCGCTGCCTGATGGACGCCGCGGCTGGGCGGGTGGACGTGGTGCTGGCTTATAACAGCGACCAGCGTGACCAGCGCATGCGTTTTTCCACGGTGCCGGTGCTGCGCGAGGAAGTGGCGGTGTTCTACAACCGCCTGCGGCCGGTGCAGTTCCAGCAGCTGGAAGACCTTGCCGGCTACCGCGGCGGCTTGCTTTACGGCGAAAGTTACGGCGCCGAGTTCGATCGTTTTGTCGCCCGTCACCAGAACATCGAACGGGTGTCGTCCAGCCAGCAGAACTTTGGCAAGCTGATCCGCGGGCGCATCGATTATGTGATCCAGGAGCGGCGTACCGGCCAGCTGTTCATCGAGCACCTGCCCGGCGCGCAGGACATTCGCGCTTTGCCCACCGCGCTCAGCGTGGACTACCTGCGTGTGGCCGTGTCGCGGCAATCGCCCTTGAGCCAGCACATGGACGAAATCGACGCGCAGCTGCAGCGCATGAACCAGGCCGGCGAGATCGAGCGCTGGCTGGAACAGAGCGAAGTCACCTACCGTGACATGATCAACCTGCCGGCAGATGCCCGATGATCCGCCTGCGCACCGACGGCCTGCTGCGCCGCCTGCTGTTGTTCATCCTGCTGTTCAGCCTGTGCTTTACCGTGCTGGCCAGCTCGGTGCAGCTGTACTTCGAATACCGCCGCGAGATGCGCGATATCGAGGCGCGCATGGCGTTGATCCGTGCCGGCTACCTGGCCAGCCTGGAGCGCAGCCTGTGGGACCTCGACGAGGCACAGCTTGATGTACAACTGCGCGGCCTGGTGGACTTTTCCGACGTGGCACGGGTGCGGTTGGTCAGTGATGATTTCCAGCTGTTGCGCGGGGAGGCCGAGCCCAAGGGGCCGCTGCGCATCGAGCGCTTCCCGCTTGATTATCAGCCACCCTCGGGGCCAGCCAGGCACCTGGGCGAGCTGGAGGTCAGCATTGACCTCGGTGCGGTGCACCGCCGCTTGTATGCCACCGGCCTGGCCAGCCTGCTGTGGATGGGGGTGTTTCTGTGTGGCCTGGCGGTGGCGTTGTCGGGGCTGTTCTATCGCTTGGTTACCCGCCACCTGCAAGTAATGGCCGAGTTCGCCCACCGTATTGGCGCTGGCCAGTGGCAGGAGCCGTTGCGCCTCGGCCGCCGCCCTTCGGCACGCCCGGACGAAATCGATACGGTGGCCAACGCGCTGGATGATATGCGTCGCGCCATCCTCAGCGATATCGAACGCCGCGAACGCGACCGCCTGGAGCTGCAGGGCAAGCGCGACGAGTTGCAGGCCATGGTCGAGCGGCGCACCGCCAGCCTGGCCCGGGCCAAGGACGACGCCGAGGCCGCCAACCTGGCCAAGTCACGCTTCCTGGCGACCATGAGCCATGAGCTGCGCACCCCACTCAACGGCATCCTCGGCATGGCCGAACTGCTGCGTGGCGCTCGGCTGGAGGCGGCTGACCGCCAGCGCGTCGAGGCCTTGTACAAGGCTGGCGAAGGGCTGCTGGCGATTCTCAATGAAGTGCTGTACTTCGCCCGGCTTGAAGAGGGCGAGAGCCGCGCCGAGCTGGTCGGCTTTTCGCTGCGGCAGTTGTGCCAGGAAGTGCTGGCGCTGCTTGAACCCATGGCCATGGGCAACGGCGACACCTTGCAATTGGTGCTCGATGAGCAGTTGGCCGGCTACCAGCACGGTGCCGAGCAGTACCTGCGTCAGGTGCTGAGCAACCTGCTGGCCAATGCCATCAAGTTCACCGAGCACGGCCAGGTACAACTCAAGGTGCAGGTGCTGACCAGTAGCGAGAGCTCGCAGCGCCTGCGGCTTTCGGTCAGTGACAATGGCATTGGCATCGAGCCCGCCGTGCAGGCGAGGATCTTCGACCGTTTCGTCCAGGCCAGCGAGGCGGTGGCACGGCGCTATGGCGGCACTGGCCTGGGCCTGGCGATCTGCAAGCACCTGGTGGAAAAGCTGGGCGGCAGCATCGGCCTGGACAGTGTGCAAGGGCAGGGCAGTTGCTTCTGGTTCGAGCTCGATGTGGCTTGTGGGCAGCCCGTGCCAGTTAGTGCGCCGGCCCTGTCACCCCTGGCTGGCCTGGATATCCTGGTGGTCGAGGACGTGGCGCTGAACCGCGAGGTGGCGGCTGGTTTGCTGTTGCGCGAGGGCCACCAGGTGAGCTTTGCCGAGGACGCCGCGCAGGCCCTGCAAGCCTGCGCCCTGCGGCGTTTCGACCTGATCCTGCTCGACGTGCATCTGCCGGGCATGAGCGGGGTGGAGCTGTGTCGGCAGCTGCGAGCCACGCCCGGGCCGAACCGCCACAGCCGGGTGCTGGCACTGACAGCTGGCGTGCAACCTGGGCAAGTACCGGGTTATCTGGACGCTGGCATGCAAGGGGTGCTGGCCAAGCCCTTGCGCCTGGATAACCTGCGCCAGGCGTTGGCCGGGTCGGCCCCTTGCGAAGTGGCGGGGGCTGACGCAAACATGGATTGGTCACTGCTGGATACCCACCGCTCGCTGCTGGGCGAGCAGAAGCTGCAAGGCCTGCTGAAGGTGTTGCGCCAGTCGCTGGAGCAGCACGCCGCGGCGCTGGCCGAGGCGCTGCCGGCCCAGGACTTTACCGAAGTGCTGCACCTGGCCCATCGCCTGGCTGGCAGTTGTGATTCCCTGGGCTTCGCCGGGCTGGCTGCATTGTTACGTCGCCTGGAAGAAGCGGCCCGCCAGCATGACGCACAGGCATTGCAAGCCCTCGGCGAGCCGCTGGCCGCTCAGCTTGGCCAGGCCCGCACTACCTTGGAACAGTTGATCCAGAGCTGACGTACAAAAAACTTACGACTTTTTACATCTTCGATCCGTTCGTACAACGGCACCTTACATCCGTTTCCAATAATCCATGGCAACCGCGTTGCACGCGGTCCATGAGGCTTATTGGAGACAACAATAATGACATGCCGTAGCACTCAGCCCCTCCTGCATACGACCCCGCGCGGCACCGTCGCGTGGCCCAGCACCGGCCGCAAGGGCGAGGTGCGCCATGACTGACACCCACGAGAAAATCCAGCTCACCCGCGCCCTGAAAAGCCGGCACATCTTCATGCTCTCGTTGGGCGGGGTGATCGGTACCGGGCTGTTCATGGGCTCGGGCGTGACTATCAACCAAGGGGGGCCGGTGGGCGCGATCCTCGCCTACCTGGTGGCCGGTTTGCTGATGTACCTGGTGATGGTCTGCCTGGGCGAGCTGTCGGTGCAGATGCCGGTGTCCGGCTCGTTCCAGGCTCACGCCACCAAGTTCATCGGCCCGGCCACCGGCTTCATGATCGGCTGGGTGTACTGGATGAGCTGGGCCACCACCGTGGGCCTGGAGTTCACCGCCGCCGGCATGCTCATGACCCGCTGGTTCCCGGAGGTGCCGATCTGGTACTGGTCGGCGCTGTTCGTGGTGGTGCTGTTCGGCCTCAACGCCCTGGCCACCCGCGCCTTCGGTGAGGCCGAGTACTGGTTCTCGGGGATCAAGGTGGCGACCATCCTTGGTTTCATCGTCATCGGCCTGCTGGTGATCTTCGGCGCCATCCCGCTGAGCAGCGGGGCACCGGCACCGATGCTGAACAACCTGGTGGGCGAATCGCTGTTCCCCCACGGCCTGTCGGCGGTATTCGCGGTGATGATGACGGTGGTCTACGCCTTCCAGGGTTGCGAGATCATGGGTGTGGCCGCTGGCGAGACCGAGCACCCGGAAAAGAGCATTCCGCGGGCGGTGCGCAACGTGGTGTTCCGCGTGCTGATCTTCTACGTGCTGGCGATTGCCGTGCTGTCGGCCATCGTGCCGTACGAGCAGGCCGGGCTGATGGAAAGCCCGTTCGTGCAGGTGTTCGACATGGTCGGCATCCCTTACGCCGCCGACCTGATGAACTTTGTCATCCTCACCGCCATCCTCTCGGTGGGCAACTCCGGGCTGTATGCCTCTACGCGTATCCTCTGGGCGATGTCGAAGAGCGGCATGGCACCGAAAAGCCTGTCGCCGCTGAGCAAACGCGGCGTGCCGCTGCGCGCGCTGAGCATCACCCTGTGCTTTGCGTTGGTCTCGTTGATGACCAGCTTCGTGGCCGCCGACACCCTGTTCATGGTGTTGATGGCGGTGAGCGGCATGTCTGGCACCGTGACCTGGATCGTCATCGCCCTGGCGCAGTACCGCTTCCGCAAGGCCTACCTGCGTGATGGCGGGCAGCTGCAGGACCTGAAGTACCGGGCGCCGCTGTACCCGCTGGTGCCGCTGTTGTGCATCACCCTGTGCAGCTCGCTGTTCGTGTTCCTGGCGCTGGATGAGACGCAGCGGCCGTCGCTGTACTGGGGCTTTGGCTTTATTGCGCTGTGCTATGCGGCGTATTACCTCGTCAACCGCCGTCGGCAGGGGGCGTTTGCGCCGAGTGTGCCGGGGGTTTGATTGCTGTGTCTGGCTGAAGATTGCCGGGGCCGCTTTGCGGCCCATCGCGACACAAGGCCGCTCCTACAAGAGACCGCGTCAGGCAGGGCCTGTATGCGATCCCCTGTAGGAGCGGCCTTGTGTCGCGAAAGGGGCGCAAAGCGCCCCCGGCAATTTCACAGTTGTACAAAGTTGTAACAACCACCACGTGGCCAGCGCTTTCCGAGTCAAAAAAATCATTAAAAACCAATTAGTTAAATGAATTTAAAGCGCTGTTACAGGTCCATTTCCCAGCAATTGCCGCCTTGTTGAACACTCGTTTAGTATCTCCTTCATCAAGCCCTCCCCATAACCATCACAACAACCCCGAGGCCCCCCATGACCACCCCGTCGTCGTCACTGTTGAGCAAGGTCGAAGCCGGCGTTGCCTGGATCACACTCAATCGCCCCGAGCAGCGCAACGCGCTGGACATCCCCACCCTCAAGCAGTTGCACGCCTTGCTCGAAACCTGCAACACCAACCCGGCTGTGCGTGTGGTGGTGCTGACCGGCAGCGGCCGCAGTTTCTGCGCCGGTGCCGACCTGGCCGAATGGGCCGCGGCCGAAGCCCAGGGCACCCTGGAAAGCTACGGCTGGACCGAAACCGCCCATGCCCTGATGTTGCGCCTGCACAGCCTCGACAAACCCACCATCGCCGCCATCAACGGCACCGCCGTGGGCGGTGGCATGGACCTCAGCCTGTGCTGCGACCTGCGCATCGCTGCCGCGTCAGCACGCTTCAAGGCCGGCTACACCAGCATGGGCTACAGCCCCGATGCCGGTGCCAGCTGGCACCTGCCACGGCTGATCGGCAGCGAGCAGGCCAAGCGCCTGCTGTTCCTTGATGAGTTGTGGGGCGCCGAACGCGCCCTGGCAGCCGGGCTGGTCAGCGAAGTCTGCGCCGACGAGCAACTGCCTGCGGTGGCTGCCGAGCTGGCCGGGCGCCTGGCCAACGGCCCGACGTTCGCCTACGCGCAGACCAAGCGGCTGATCCGCGACGGCGCCCAGCGCAACTTGGCCGAACAGCTCGAAGCCGAGCGCCAGGCCGGCTTGCTGTGCGGCCGCAGCCAGGATGGCGCCGAGGCGCTGCAAGCCTCGGTGGAGCGCCGCGCACCGCGTTTCACCGGCCAGTAACCGATACCCGACCCTCACCAGGACCTTCGCAGATGAATTTCCAACTGACCCAAGAACAAGAAATGTTGGTGGAAGCGGTACGCAGCTTTGTTGCCAAGGAGCTGCTGCCCCATGAGGAAGCGGTGGACCGTGCCGACGCCGTGTCGCCGGAGCTCGCCGCGCACATTCGCGGCAAGGCCATCGCCGCCGGGTTCTA
The DNA here is from genome assembly GCF_039673335.1 of Pseudomonas sp. TWI929. Taxonomy (NCBI): domain Bacteria; kingdom Pseudomonadati; phylum Pseudomonadota; class Gammaproteobacteria; order Pseudomonadales; family Pseudomonadaceae; genus Pseudomonas; species Pseudomonas sp. TWI929. The sequence goes on along the minus strand of NZ_JBDJLK010000019.1, from coordinate 26,334 downwards.
CGCTTTCAACATGCCCGAGGAAGTCGGCGGTGGCGGCCTGGACTACCTGTCCCAGGCGCTGATCGAGCGCGAGCTGTCCAAGGTGTCCTGGGCCCTGCATGTGTTTGTTGCACGGCCGTCGAAAATCCTCATGGCCTGCAAGGATGAGCAGGTCAACGACTACCTGCTGCCGTGTGTACAAGGCGAGAAAATCGACTGCTTCGCCCTCACCGAACCCGGCGCCGGCTCGGATGCCAATGCCATCAAGACCCGCGCCGTGCGCCAGGGCGATGACTTCGTCATCAACGGCAGCAAGCACTTCATCAGCCACGCCGGCCACGCCGATTTCGCCATCGTCTTCGCTGTCACCGACACCTATGAGCACAACGGGCGCAAGCGCAATGCGGTCACGGCCTTCCTTGTGGACCGTGGCACGCCGGGCATGACCATCCGCCGTGGCCCCAAGTGCGTGAGCAACCGTGGCTACCACACCTATGAACTGTTCTTCGACGACTGCCGGGTGCCAGCCAGCAAGGTGCTGGGCGAAGTCGGCAAAGGCTGGGAAGTGGCCAACGCCTGGCTCACGGCCGGCCGGGTGATGGTTGCCGCCAACTGCGTGGGCCAGGCCCAGCGTGCACTCGACCTGTCGCTGCAGTGGGCCGCCGACCGCAAGCAGTTCGGCCAGGCCATCGGCAGCTACCAGGGGGTGTCGTTCAAGCTGGCTGACATGGCCACGCAGATCCGCGCCGCCGAAATGCTCACCCTGCACACCGCCTGGAAGATGGACCAGGGCAGCATGACCGATGGCGAGGCCGGCATGGCCAAGCTGTTTGCCAGTGAAGTGCTGGGCAAGGTCGCCGACGAGGCCGTGCAAATCTTCGGTGGCATGGGGCTGATGGACGAAGGGCCGGTCGAGCGCATCTGGCGCAACGCGCGCATCGAGCGCATCTGGGAGGGCACCTCGGAAATCCAGCGGCACATCATCGCCCGTGAACTGCTGCGCCCGCTGCTGCGCTGATTGCCAGGAGAACACCCATGTCGCATTCGATTCGTGACAACCTCAAGCGCCTGCTGGCGCCCCGGCACCTGGCCTTCGTTGGCGGGCGCAGCATGGCGCGGGCGCTCAAGCGCTGTGCCGAAGGTGGCTTTGGCGGCGAGCTGTGGCTGGTCAACCCGCAGCACCAAAGCCTTGAAGGCATCCCCTGCGTGGCACGGGTGGCCGACTTGCCTTACGCCCCGGACGCGGTGTTCATCGCCACCAACCGCGAGCTGACCTTGCAGTGCGTTGCCGAGCTGGCCGCGCGCGGCGCCGGTGGCGCCATTTGCTATGCCTCGGGCTTTGCCGAAAGCGGCGAGGAAGGCCGCCAGCTGCAGCAGCGCCTGCTTGCCGCCGCCGGCAACATGGCCTTGCTCGGCCCCAACTGCTACGGCCTGCTCGACTACCTGCACGGCGCTGCCCTGTGGCCGGTGGCCCATGGCGGCAAGCCGGTGGAGAAGGGGGTGGCGATCCTTACTCAGAGCGGCAACTTCGCCTACAACCTGTCCATGAGCGACCGCTCGCTGCCGGTGGCCTACATGGCCTCGGTCGGCAACCAGGCGCAATTGGGCGTGGCCGAGTTGATGGACGTGCTGCTCGACGACCCACGGGTGACCGCCATCGGCCTGCACCTGGAAGGCCTGAAGAATGTCCCGGGCTTTGCCCGCGCCGCCTACAAGGCACTGCAGCAGGGCACGCCGATCATTGCCCTCAAAACCGGTGTGTCGCAGATCGGTGCCGAACTGGCGCTTAGCCATACCAGCTCGTTGTCCGGCTCCGATGCCTTGTACGACAGCCTGTTCCAGCGCCTGGGCGTAATCCGCGTCAGCGGCCCGGTGAGCTTTGTCGAAACCCTTAAAGCCGCCGCTTGCGGGCGATTGCCGGCAGACGGCGAGCTGATCGCGTTGGCCTGCTCAGGCGGCGATGCCGGCCTGATCGCCGACTATGCCGAGCGTAACCAGCTGCACCTGCCGAAGCTTGCGCAAGGGCAGGTGGCGGCACTGGCCGAAGTGCTGCCGGCCTACGCCAACCTGGTCAACCCGCTGGATTTCACCACCGCTATCTGGGGTGATGAAGCCGCCCTGCAACGCATGCTCGACAGTACCCTGAACGGCGCCGCCGACGCGGCCATGCTGGTGCTGGACTACCCGGCGGCGTTCACCGGTGAACGCAAGGAATGCGACCTGCTGCTGGCGCTGTTCTGCGATGCACTGGAGCGCCACGGCAAGATCGGCTTTGTCACCTCGGCATTCCCGGAGCTGTTGCCCGCCTGCGCGCGCGAACGCCTGCATGCGCGTGGCATCGGTGCCCTGCAGGGCGTCGAGGATGGCCTGGCGGCCTGGGGCCGCATCGTTGCCTACCAGCGCAACCGCCAGCGGCTGCTGGAGCAGGGCGAGGCCGCACGGGTACCGCTGTGCCCACAGGCCCTCACGGGCGAAGGCCGGCTGCTGGACGAATGGCAGTCCAAGCAAGCCTTGCGCGCCTTTGGCCTGCCGGTTCCGGCCGGGCTACTGAGCACACCCGAGCGCGCCGTGGCAGACGCCGCACGCGTCGGCTACCCGCTGGTACTCAAGGCGGTCAGCGCGCAGCTGCCGCACAAGAGCGAGGCCGGTGCCGTGGCGTTGAACCTGCGTGACGCCGCTGCCCTTGAGGCTGCACTGCTGCAGATGCGTCAACGCATCGCCGCCTACGCCCCGCAGGTAGCGTTCGACCAGGTGCTGCTTGAACCGATGGCCGAGCCGCCGCTGGCTGAACTTATCGTCGGCATCAAGCGCGAGCACGATTTCGCCCTGGCCCTGGTGATCGGTACCGGTGGTGTGCTGGTCGAGCTGCTCAAGGACAGCGTCAGCCTGTTGCTACCCACCACAGAGAGTGCCATTCGTGCCGCGCTGCTCAGCCTGCGCAGTGCCAGCCTGCTGCAGGGCTTCCGTGGCCGCCCGGTCGCCGACCTTGACGCGTTGGTTGCGGCCATCCGCTCGGTAGCCGACTACGCCTGCGAAAACGCGGGGCAATTGCTGGAGCTGGATGTGAACCCATTGATGGTGGGTGCCCACGGCACCACTGCGGTCGACGCGCTGATCCGCCTCGGCCAGGCGCAAGGAGAACGACATGAATGACCTTACCCTGACCGCCGGCCAGGCGCTGGTGCGCCTGCTGGCCAACTACGGCGTGGAAACGGTGTTCGGCATCCCAGGGGTACACACCCTGGAACTGTACCGTGGCCTGCCGGGCAGCGGCATCCGCCACGTCCTGACCCGCCACGAGCAAGGTGCCGGCTTCATGGCCGACGGCTACGCCCGGGTCAGTGGCAAGCCTGGTGTGTGCTTCGTCATTACCGGCCCGGGCGTGACCAACGCTGCCACCGCCATCGGCCAGGCTTATGCCGACTCTATCCCGATGCTGGTGATTTCCAGCGTCAACCACACCGCCAGCTTGGGCAAGGGTTGGGGCTGCCTGCACGAAACCCAGGACCAGCGCGCCATGACTGCGCCGATCACGGCGTTCTCCGCCGTGGCCCTGCGCGGCGAAGACCTGCCCGAGCTGATCGCCCGGGCCTGGGCAGTGTTCGATAGCGAACGGCCACGGCCGGTGCATATTTCGGTGCCGCTGGACGTGTTGGCTGCGCCGGTAAGCCGGGACTGGAGCGATGAGGTGGTACGCCGCCCCGGCCGTGGCCAGCCGTGCCGCGAAACCCTCGACCAGGCAGCCCTGAAGCTGGCCACCGCCAAGCGGCCGATGATCATTGCCGGTGGTGGTGCGCTGCATGCGGCCGAGCAGTTGCAGCAGCTGAGCACCCGGCTGGCGGCGCCGCTGTTCACCAGCGTGGCCGGCAAGGGCTTGCTGCCAGCGGATGCGCCACTCAATGCCGGTTCCAGTTTGTGCGTTGAGCCGGGCTGGCAACTGATCAGCCAAGCCGACGTAGTGCTGGCGATAGGCACCGAAATGGCCGACACCGACTACTGGCGCGAGCGCCTGCCGCTCAATGGCGAGCTGCTGCGCGTGGACATCGACCCGCGCAAGTTCAACGACTTCTACCCCTGTGCCATTGCCCTGCACGGCGATGCCCGGCAAACCCTGGCCGGCTTGCTCGAACACCTGCCAGAGCTCAACCGTGACCCGGCCCAGGCCAGCGAAGCGGTGGCCAACCTGCGCCAGGCCATCCGCAATGGCCATGCACCGTTGCAGGCCACCCACCAGGCAATTCTGGACCGCATTGCTGGCGTGCTGCCCGACGACGCCTTCATCAGCAGCGACATGACCCAACTGGCCTACACCGGCAATTACGCATTTGCCAGCCGGGCGCCGCGCAGCTGGCTGCACCCCACTGGCTATGGCACCCTCGGCTACGGCCTGCCGGCCGGCATCGGCGGCATGCTCGCCACCCACCATCGCCCAGGCCTGGTGCTGGTCGGCGATGGCGGCTTCCTCTACACCGCCCAGGAACTGGCCACGGCAGTCGAGGAACTGGACCGGCCGCTGGTGGTGCTGTTGTGGAACAACGATGCCCTGGGCCAGATCCGCGACGACATGCTTGGCCTGAACATCGAGCCGGTCGGCGTGCTGCCACGCAACCCAGACTTCATCGGCCTGGCCCGCGCTTTCGGTTGCGCGGTGCGCCAGCCGCGTGACCTGGACGCGTTGCAGGCCGACCTGGCCAGCGGTTTCGCCACACCCGGCGTGACCTTTATCGAACTCAAACACACCTGCGTCTGCTAAGCCGCGCACAACGACAATAACAAGAGAAACCAACATGCCATTTCGCCGTACCCTTCTGGCCGCATCGCTGGCCTTGCTGATCACTGGCCAGGCCCCGCTGTACGCTGCACCACCGCTGTCGATGGACAACGGCACCAACGCCCTGACCGTGCAGAACAGCAACGCCTGGGTCGAAGTCAGCGCCAGCGCCCTGCAACACAACATCCGCACCCTGCAGGCAGAGCTGGGTGGCAAGTCCAAACTGTGCGCCGTACTCAAGGCCGACGCCTACGGCCATGGCATTGGCCTGGTGATGCCATCGATCATTGCCCAGGGCGTGCCCTGCGTGGCGGTGGCCAGCAACGAAGAGGCCCGCGTGGTTCGCGCCAGCGGCTTTACCGGGCAACTGGTGCGGGTACGCCTGGCCAGCCTCAGCGAACTGGAAGATGCCCTGCAATACGACATGGAAGAACTGGTCGGCAGCGCCGAGTTCGCCCGCCAGGTCGACGCCATCGCCGCGCGCCACGGCAAGACCCTGCGCATCCACATGGCGCTCAACTCCAGCGGCATGAGCCGCAACGGTGTGGAGATGAGCACTTGGTCCGGCCGTGGCGAAGCGCTGCAGATCACCGACCAGAAGCACCTCAAGCTGGTCGCGCTGATGACCCACTTCGCCGTGGAAGACAAGGATGATGTGCGCAAGGGCCTGGCGGCGTTCAATGAGCAGGCCGACTGGCTGATCAAGCACGCCAAGCTTGACCGCAGCAAGCTCACCCTGCACGCAGCCAACTCGTTCGCTACGCTGGAGGTGCCGGAAGCGCGCCTGGACATGGTGCGTACCGGTGGCGCGCTGTTCGGTGACACCGTGCCGGCGCGCACCGAATACAAACGTGCCATGCAGTTCAAGTCGCACGTGGCGGCGGTGCACAGCTACCCGGCCGGCAACACCGTCGGCTACGACCGCACCTTCACCCTGGCCCGTGATTCGCGCCTGGCCAACATCACCGTCGGCTACTCCGACGGCTACCGCCGGGTCTTCACCAACAAGGGCCATGTGCTGATCAACGGCCATCGCGTGCCGGTGGTGGGCAAGGTTTCGATGAACACGCTGATGGTCGATGTCACCGACTTCCCGGACGTGAAGGGTGGCAACGAAGTGGTGCTGTTCGGCAAGCAGGCCGGGGCTGAAATCACCCAGGCCGAGATGGAAGAAATCAACGACGCGCTGCTCGCCGATTTGTACACCGTGTGGGGCAGTGCCAACCCGAAGATTCTCGTCGACTGAAAACGCCATTGAAGGGAGATTGCCATGCGCTACGCCAAGCTCACCCAACGCATCGCCGGCGACGGGGCTGCCGCCTGGGACATCCACTACCGCGCCTTGGCAATGCAGGCCGAGGGCAAGGACATCCTGCTGCTGTCGGTGGGTGACCCGGATTTCGACACCCCCGCGCCGATCGTGGAGGCGGCCATCGACAGCCTGCAGGCCGGCCACACCCATTATGCCGATGTGCGCGGCAAGCAGGCACTGCGCCAAGCCATCGCCAACCGGCACCGGCTTCGCAGCGGGCAGGCGGTGAGTGCCGACCAGGTGACGGTGCTGGCAGGGGCGCAGTGTGCGCTGTTCTGCGTGGCCCAGTGCGTGCTCGACCCAGGCGACGAGGTGATCGTTGCCGAACCGATGTATGTGACCTACGAAGCGGTGTTCGGCGCCTGTGGTGCCAAGGTGGTGCCGGTGCCGGTCAAGCCGGAGAACGGTTTTCGGGTATGCCCGCGCGACGTTGCCGAACGCATAACCCCACGCACCCGCGCGCTGGCCCTTAACAGCCCACACAACCCCTCGGGGGCGAGCTTGCCGCGCACTACCTGGGAAGCGTTGGCCGAGCTGTGCATTGCCCATGACCTGTGGCTGATTTCTGACGAGGTGTACAGCGAGCTGTTGTATGAAGGCGAACATGTCAGCCCCGCCAGCCTGCCGGGCATGGCCGAGCGCACCGCCACACTGAACAGCCTGTCCAAGTCGCATGCCATGACCGGTTGGCGAGTGGGCTGGGTGGTCGGCTCGGCTGAACTGGCGGCGCACCTGGAGAACCTTGCCCTGTGCATGCTGTATGGCTTGCCGGACTTTATCCAGGATGCCGCTGTGGTGGCGCTGGAGCAGCAACTGCCTGAGCTGGAAGCGATGCGTGATGCCTATCGTCAGCGCCGCGACCGGGTTTGTGAGCAATTGGCTGGCTGCCCTGGGCTCAAGGCGCTGACGCCCGATGGTGGGATGTTCGTGATGGTCGATATCCGTGAGACTGGCGTTGATGCCCATACCTTCGCCAACTACCTGTTGGACAGCCAGGGCGTGTCGGTGCTCGCCGGCGAGGCGTTCGGCCCCAGCGCTGCCGGGCATATCCGCCTGGGCCTGGTCCTGGGTAATGAGGCGCTGGTCGATGCCTGCCAGCGCATCGCCCGCTGTGCCGACGAACTGAAGCGGGAGTACGGCCATGCGTGAGTATGCGCGGCTGTATATCGACGGTGCCTGGCAGGTACCGAGCGGGCAGGGCATGGCCGAGGTGATCGACCCGGCCAGCGAACAGGCCACCGGCCGCGTGCCGCTGGGTGACGAGGCCGATGTCGAGCGGGCGGTGCTGGCTGCACGACGGGCCTTCGACGGCTGGTCGCGCATGTCGTCCAGTGTGCGTGCCGGGTACATAACGGCGCTGGCAGCACAGCTGAAAAGCCGTGCAGCGGAAATGGCGTCGGTGATCACCGACGAGCTGGGCATGCCGGTGCAGTGGTGCCAGGCGGTGCAGGTCGAGGGCCCGATTGCCGGGCTGGAGCAATACGCCGAACTGGCCGGGCTGATGGACGAGGTACGTGAAGTCGGCAACTCGCTGGTGTACCGCGAGGCCGTTGGCGTGTGCGCGTTCATCAACCCTTGGAACTACCCGCTGCACCAGATGATTGGCAAGCTGGCGCCGGCCTTGGCCGCCGGTTGCACAGTGGTGGTCAAGCCCAGCCAGGAAACACCGCTGCATGCGTTCTTGCTGGCCGAGATGATCGACGCTATCGGCCTGCCTGCCGGGGTGTTCAACCTGGTCAGCGGCCCGGGGGCCAAGGTCGGCGAGGCGCTGGCCCGGCACCCGCAGGTGGACATGGTGTCGTTCACCGGCTCCACCGGCGCCGGGGTACGGGTGGCGCAGGCGGCTGCGCCGACGGTGAAGCGCGTGTGCCTGGAGTTGGGCGGCAAATCACCGTTGCTGATCACCGCCGATGCCGACCTGCATGCGGCCGTGCGCCATGGTGTGCAGGACGTGATGATCAACTCGGGGCAGACCTGCACGGCGCTGACCCGCATGCTGCTGCCGGCCAGCCGCTACGCCGAGGCTCTGGAAATTGCCGAGGCCGAAACCCGCGCGCTGGTCATGGGCGACCCGCGCGACCCGGCCAGTTTCCTCGGGCCGATGTGCTCGGCAGGTCAGCGGCGCACGGTGCTCGACTATGTTCGCCTGGGCCAGGAGGAGGGCGCGCGGTTGTTGTGCGGTGGTGATAATGGCGGCTTCGAGCGCGGGTTCTACGTGGCACCGACGTTGTTCGCCGACGTCGACAACCGCATGCGCATCGCCCAGGAGGAAGTCTTCGGCCCGGTACTCTGCCTGATTCCTTATGCTGACGAAGCCCAGGCGCTGGCCCTGGCCAACGACTCGCCATTCGGCTTGTCCAGTGCGGTGTGGGCCGGCAGCCGTGAGCAGGGCCTGGCCCTGGCGCGGCAGATCCGCGCCGGGCAGTGCTTCATCAACGGTGGCGGGTTCAACTACCAGGCGCCGTTTGGAGGCTACAAGCAGTCGGGCAATGGCCGCGAGTGGGGCGAAGAGGGCCTGGCGGAGTTTGTCGAAGTCAAAGCGGTGCAGTGCTGAGCCACAGCGGCAAGACAACCAGTTTTGTGTGAGGAGAAACTTTGTGAATGTACTGATCGTCCATGCTCACCCCGAGCCGCAATCGTTCACCGCTGCCCTGCGTGACCAGGCTGTGGAAACCTTCCACGCCCAGGGCCACCAGGTGCAGGTCAGCGACCTGTACGCCATGGGCTGGAACCCCGTGGCCAGTGCTGATGACTTTACCCAGCGCGAGAACCCCGAGTACCTGGTGTATGCGCTGGAGCAGCGCCAAGGGGTCAAGCGCGGCGCCATTGCCGCGGATATCCAGCAGGAGCTGGACAAGCTGCTGTGGGCCGACCTGCTGGTGCTGAACTTCCCGATCTTCTGGTTCTCGGCACCGGCGATGCTCAAGGGCTGGATCGACCGGGTGCTGGTATCGGGGGTGTGCTACGGCGGCAAGCGCTTCTACGACCAGGGCGGCTTGGCCGGCAAGAAAGCGCTGGTGACCGTGACCCTGGGCGGGCGCGAGCACATGTTTGGCGACGGCGCCATACACGGGCCGCTGGAGGACATGTTGCGGCCGATCTTGCGTGGCACGCTGGCCTATGTCGGCTTTGACGTGCTGCCGCCGTTCGTGGCCTGGCATGTGCCGTATATCAGCGATGAGGCGCGGCAGGGCTTCCTGAATCAGTACCGGCAGCGCCTGGAGCAGCTCTCGGACGACCAGCCATTGGTGTTCCCGCGCCTGGCGCAGTTCGATGAGGCGCTGTATCCACTTCCTCCAGTTCCTGCTTGAACCACTGGGGCCGCGTTGCGGCCCTATCGCGACACAAGGCCGCTCCTACAGGATCTCGCGCACCCTGTAGGAGCGGCCTTGCGTCGCGATGGGCTGCAAAGCAGCCCCAAGGATTCGGCAGGCTATCGAGGTCTACCTGCCAGAAAACGACCACCCACACATTCGGGGTATGTCCGCCCTCGGCAAATCCCTCGATAGTGACCCCATCGGCTCGATCCGGAGCATTCACACGATGGAGTTGCCATGCGCAAGGTACTGAAGGTGATCGGTGGTCTGCTGCTGGTGTCAGGCGTCAGCCTGGCCCAGGCGGCAGAGGTGGACAGCAGTAACACGTTGCGGTTGTACAACTGGACCGACTACATCGGTGAAACCACCCTGGCCGACTTCGAAAAGGCCACCGGCATCAAGGTTATCTACGACACCTTCGACGGCTACGAAACGGTGCAGACCAAGCTGCTCACCGGCCGCTCCGGCTACGACCTGGTCATGCTCAACGCATCGCTGGTGCCACCGCTGATCAGCGCCGGGGTCTTCCAGCCGCTGGACAAGCAGCAACTGCCCAGCTGGCATAACCTCGACCAGCAGGTGGTGAACAACCTGCAAGGCTACGACCCCGGCCTGAAATACTCGGCGCCCTACACCTGGGGCAGCTCGGGGGTGACCTACAACGTCGACAAGATCACCGCACGCATGCCCGATGCGCCGATCGGTTCGCTGGCCATGCTGTTCGACCCCAAGATCGTTTCGCGCTTCGCCGACTGCGGCGTCACCTTGATGGACGCGCCCACCGAAGTCATCCCGCTGGCGCTGCAGTACCTGGGCAAGGACCCGCGCAGTGCCTCGCCGGCCGACCTCAAGGCAGCCGAGCAACTGCTGCTGGGCATTCGCCCGTACATTCGCAAGTTCGACTCGGTCAACTACCTCACCAGCCTGCCCAATGGCGATGTCTGCCTGGCACTGACCTGGTCTGGTGACTACGCCACCGCCCAGGCCCGCGCGATAGAGGCGAAGAAAGACATCAAGCTGTCGTTCTTCATCCCCCAGGAAGGTTCGCTGATCTGGTTCGACAACCTGTACATCCCCAAGGATGCGCCGCACGCGGCCAACGCCCACCGCTTCATCGAGTTCCTGCTGCAGCCGCAGACCATGGCCAAGGTCACCGACTACATCCACTACGCCAACAGCAATGCCGCCGCCACCGCGCTGGTGCGCGACGAGATCCGCCAGGACCCGGCCATCTACCCCGATGCGCCAACCCGTGAGCGCCTGTTCGCGCAAAAAACCCAAAGCCCGAAGGACATGCGCGCCATTACCCGCGTCTGGAGCACGGTCAAGACCGGTTTCTGAACACTGCCCAACGATTCCCGCCAAGGAGCTGCCCATGGCTACCCCAAGCAAAGCATTCGCCATTGCCCACGACCCGCTGGTGGAAGCCGACAAGGCCCACTACATGCACGGCTACCATGTGTTCGACGAGCACCGCGAGCAAGGTGCGCTGAACATCGTCGCTGGCGAGGGCGCCTACATCCGCGACACCCACGGCAACCGCTTCCTCGATGCCGTCGGCGGCATGTGGTGCACCAACATCGGCCTGGGCCGCGAGGAAATGGCCCTGGCCATCGCCGACCAGGTGCGCCAGCTGGCCTATTCCAACCCGTTCTCCGACATGGCCAACGGCGTGGCCATCGAGCTGTGCCAGAAGCTTGCGCAGCTGGCGCCGGGCGACCTTGACCATGTGTTCCTCACCACCGGTGGTTCGACTGCGGTCGATACCGCCTACCGGCTGATCCAGTACTACCAGAACTGCCGTGGCAAGCCGCACAAGAAGCACATCATCGCCCGCTACAACGCCTATCACGGCTCCACCACCCTGACCATGTCGATTGGCAACAAGGCCGCCGACCGGGTGCCAGAGTTCGATTACCACCACGACCTGATCCACCACGTCTCCAACCCCAACCCGTACCGCGCCCCGGACGACATGGATGAGGCCGAGTTCCTCGACTACCTGGTGGCCGAGTTCGAGGACAAGATCCTCTCGCTGGGTGCCGACAACGTGGCGGCGTTCTTCGCCGAGCCGATCATGGGTTCGGGCGGGGTGATCATTCCGCCCAAGGGCTACTTCCTGCGCATGTGGCAACTGTGCCAGACCTACGACATCCTGTTCGTCGCCGACGAAGTGGTGACCTCGTTCGGGCGCCTGGGCACCTTCTTCGCCAGTGAGGAACTGTTTGGCGTCACACCCGACATCATCACCACCGCCAAGGGCCTGACTTCGGCCTACCTGCCGCTGGGCGCGTGCATCTTCTCCGAACGTATCTGGCAGGTAATCGCCGAGCCGGGCAAAGGCCGCTGCTTCACCCACGGCTTCACCTACAGTGGCCACCCGGTGTGCTGCACGGCGGCCCTGAAGAACATCGAGATCATCGAGCGTGAGCACTTGCTCGATCACGTCAAGGACGTTGGCGGTTACCTGGAACAACGCCTGCAAAGCCTGCGCGAGCTACCGCTGGTGGGCGATGTGCGCTGCATGAAGCTGATGGCCTGCGTCGAGTTCGTCGCTGACAAGGCCAGCAAGGCGTTGTTTGCCGATGAGGTGAACATTGGTGAGCGCATCCATAGCAAGGCCCAGGCCAAGGGGCTGCTGGTACGCCCGATCATGCACCTGAACGTGATGTCGCCGCCATTGATCGTCACCCATGCGCAGGTGGACGAGATCGTCGAGACCTTGCGTCAGTGCATCATCGAAACTGCGCGCGAGCTTACCGCGCTAGGCCTGTATCAGGGCCGATGAACCTGGCGCAAAGGGCTGTGCGCGGGCGTGCCTGGCAGGCTAGACTGCCGGGCATGACCCAGGCCTCTCCCGACACCCCACTTACCCTCACCATGGGCGCACTGCAGCAATGGCACGCGGCGCTGCAGCGCGCGCTGGCGCACAGTGAAACGCCCGAGGCGCTGGAGCATGTGGCCGCTGCCATCGGCCAGCTGGTGCAGGTGGAGTCGATGATGATCAGCCTGGAGTGCCAGGGGCGGGCGCCGCAGCTGTTGTACCAGCAAGGCATCCCCGAGCTGCACCGCGCTGCCGTGCTAGAGCGCTACTTCAGCGCAGGTTACTTGCTCGACCCATTTTGCCTGGCGGTGCAAAGTGGCCTGGCCGAGGGCTTCTACCACTTGCAGGAAATCGCCCCCGACAACTTCTTCGACAGCGACTATTACAAGGCCTATTACCTGGGCACCGGTTGCAGTGAGGACAGTTACTACATCGTTGACCTCAGTGCCGGGCGCAAGCTGTCGCTGAGCCTGTTCCAGGGCTGTAGCGGCACGCCCCTGAGCGTTGGGCAAGTGGACCTGTTGCGTGCGTTGGAGCCGATGGTGCGCGAACTGCTCGGGCGCTATGCCCGGCATAACCTGGAGCCGGGCACTGTTTCAGCCGAGCGGGGCAGCCTGCAGGCGGCGTTCGACAGCTTCGGCTGCCAGGTGCTGACCGACCGTGAGCGGGAGGTGGCGCACATGATTCTGCGTGGGCACTCGGTGAAGTCCACTGCGCTGGAGCTGGGTATCTCGCCGGAGACGGTGCGCATGCACAGGAAGAATTTGTACCTGAAGCTGGAGATCAACTCGCAGTCGGAGTTGTTTGCGCGGTTTATCGACTGGCTGCGTGGTGGTGAACACTGTTAAGCAATTGGGGCCGGTAGCCATGTCATGAAGCGGCCAGGCGGGCCTCGAGGGCGGCAATGTGCGCCTGTAGCCGCTCATGCTCCTGGCGCTCGGCGCTGATGTCTTCGAACACGCTGATCAGGTGCTCCGGCTCACCATTGTCGTGGCGTTGCAGCGAGGTGCGCGCGCGCACCCAGATGTACTCGCCATTCTTGTGGCGCACACGCTTTTCCACCTCGTAACGCTCGGTTTCACCGGCCAGCATGCGTTGCAGCAGCTGGAGGTTCAGCGGCAGGTCGTCGGGGTGGGTGATGTGCTGGAAGGTCATGGCGTAGAGCTCTTCAGCACGGTAGCCAAGCATTTCGCACAGGCTGCTGTTGACCCGTTGCCAGGTGCCGTTCGGGTCGATGTAGGCGAGGGCGCCCCAGGCCAGCTCGAAAATCGCTCGAAAGCGCTCTTCGCTTTGCCTCAGCGCCTGCTGCGCCACCTGCCGTTCGGTGTTGTCCATGCTGATGCCGACCATCTTCACCGAGCGCCCGGCACTGTCGCGTACCACTGTGGCGCGGGAGGAAATCCAGCACAGCGTGCCGTCAGGGCGGGTGAGGCGGAAGTCACACTCGCAACTGGTGCCGCTTTTCACCGTCTCGGCATACATCGCCTGCATCCGCGCGACATCTTCTGCCGGCAGATGCTTCCAGAAATCTTCGTTGCGGTGCACCGGCCAGCCATACACCTGCTCGACGTTGGGCGAGTAGGTGACTTCGTCGCTGATCAGGTTCCACTCCCAGGTAACGATACGCGCACCTTCCTGGGCCAGTTTCATGCGCGTTTCGCTTTCCATGATCTCGGCGGTCAGGCGCCGACGCAGGTCGGTCATCGGCAATTCGACCACCTGCGGTTGCTGGATGTTCTGCAGGGCCTCGTCGCCGTAGCGCAGCCAGATCCAGTTGACCTTGAGAAAGTCGGCCAGCTTGCGCAGGTTGTCGTAGTCGATCTCGCCGCCGCGGGTCCATTTGTGCACCGCAGTGCGCGAAATACCCAAGGCCGTGCCCACGGCTTGCAGGGTCAGCTTGTGATGCTCGAGCAGTTCCTTGAGACGGAAGGCGAAGCTGTTTTCCAACATCGGCAGGTGTCCTGATCTGGGCCAAGAGCCTGCCAGTATACCCAAGCTGTCAACTTTTGGTTGACGGCTGTTAACTAACTTCCAGATATTCACGGTCGCCCTTGTGGGAGCGGCCGTGGCAACCTGGAGGATCGGTTAAAGGTCCAGCACCAGTCGGGCAGTACGGGCACGCGAGACGCACAGCATGATGCTCTGCTGCGCCGCCTTTTCTTCATCACTCAGGTACTGGTCATAATGCTCGGCTTCACCTTCGAGGATGGCCGTTTCGCAGGTACCGCACACGCCTTCGCGGCACAGGCACTCGACCTTGGCAGCCTTGGATTTCTCGATGGCCTGCAGAATGGTCATGCCTTCTTCCACCTGTAGTTCAACGCCCGACTGCGCCAATACCACGGTAAAGGCACTGCCGGTGACCGGGGTGGCAGCAAACTGTTCCCAGTGCACGCGGTGCTCGGCAATGCCGGCCTGGGCGGCGCAGGCGATCACTGCGTCGATCAGCGGCTTGGGGCCGCACACGTACAGGTGGGCTTGCTCATCCAGCCCCGCGCACAGCGCGGCGAGGTCGAGCTTGCGGTCGAGGCTGTCGATGTAGAAACGGGTATTTGCAGCGTGCGGGCCGCTGGCCAGCTGGTCCTGGAACGCCCCGTGCTCCGGCGCACGGAAGGCATAGTGCAGTTCGTAGTCGGCGTTGCCACTTTCCAGCTCATGCAGTTGCGCCAGGAACGGGGTAATGCCGATACCGCCGGCAATCAGCACATGGCGGCCGGCCGAAGGGTCCAGGGCAAACAGGTTGTTGGGCGAGGAAATGGTCAGGCGTGTGCCAACTTCCACCTGCTGGTGCATGAATGCCGAGCCGCCCTTGGACTGTTCTTCCAGGCGCACGCCAATCTGGTAGCTGCGGGTGTCGCGCGGGTCGCTCATCAACGAGTAGGCGTTGCTGAACTGGCTGCCGTCGGCGCCTTGCATCTGCACGATGACGTGGCTGCCACCGGTGAAGGCGGGCATCGCCGCGCCGTCTTCGCGGGCCAGGGTAAAGCGCTTGATCAGCGGCGTGGCTTGTTCCACGTCGGTTACGTGTACGCTGAACATTTCATAAGTGTTGGCCATGGGTCACCTCGACTGCCTGGGTGCACGGCAGGCCCTGCCGCGCACCTTTACGTGCAAATAAACGTGGAGCGGTTGCCATCAATCGTCGAGGTGGGCCACGGCGATCAGGTTGTGGAAGTGGGCAATGCCGTGCTCGCTCATGCCGCTGCGCTCACGGTCGGCCATGATCCGGCCCTGGCCACGGTAGCCACGCGACTTCAGGCCCTTCTGCACGCTTTCGACCAGGCGCAGGTCTTCTGGGCGGAACACTTCGCGGTACCAGTCGATCAGCTTCTGCTGTTCCTCGGTGATGTCCTTGTTGAGGAAGTAGATGTCGTAGTGCTGCAGGGTGGTTTCGGCATCGACCGGGAACTCGTAGATCACGGTCATGAAGTTGGCCCCTGGCGGCACGTTGAACATGGTGCACGGCCAGGCCCAGAAGCCGGCGAACGACGGGTCTTTCACGCTTTCATCGAACTTGAACGACTGCTCCGAAGGCTTGGCCAGGCCGTATTGCAGGGTCCAGTTGCCGTGCATGCTGTGGCTGTACTGGCCAACGTCCACCGAGTCGGAGAAGCCTGGGTGGGCAGGGGCGCAGTGGTAGCACTCCAGGTAGTTGTCGACGATCGACTTCCAGTTGGCCGGGGTGTCGCTGACGAAGCGCGCCGCCAGGTGCAGGTCGTCGATTACCGCGCAGGCTTCACGCATGCGTGCTTGCAGGCCTGGCAGCTGGTCTTCGACGGAGCCGGCGTCCATGTCCATGTTGATGAAGATGAAACCGGCGTATTCCTCTACGCGCAGCTGCACCAGGGTGGAGTTTTCCTTGTCGAAGTTGACCACGTTGTCGCAGTTGCGGGCGTGGGCCAGTTCGCCGTCGAGCTTGAAGGTCCAGGCGTGGTATGGGCAGGTGATGACGTTCTTGGCCTTGCCGCTGCCGCTGAGCAGCTGGTGGCCACGGTGCGGGCAGACGTTGTAGAAGGCGCGCAGCACGCTGTCACGGCCGCGCACGACAATGATGCTTTCGCCAATCACTTCGCGGGTGATGTAGGCGTTGTTGTCTGCCACTTCGCTGCGGTGGCCCACGCAGATCCAGCTGCGGGCGAAGATGGCTTCTTTCTCATGTTCGAACACCGAGGCCTGGGTGTAGAAGTTGGCGGGGATGGTGAAGGCCTCGTCGGCATTCGCGCAGAAATCGGCGGGCAGGCGTTTGAAGTCGTTCATGACGGGTTTCTCACAAGCTCGGTTTATAGTTGTTGGTTAACGCGTATCTGTCAGTTAACAGATCAGGCAAAAAAATTTGTCGCCATCAAAGGGGCTGCTTTGCAGCCCCATCGCGGGCAAGCCCGCTCCTACAGATTGCTCAATGCAACGCAGCGGCGCTGCGCGGGGCGTGCTCGACGGGCTCTTCGCCAGCCATGCGCGCTGCTTCTTCATCGATGAGGTGGGCCGATACCTGGCCGTAGTCAGCGATCATCCACTTGAAGAAGCCGTAGATCTTCACCAGCAGAATCACCATGAACGGGATCGCGGTCAGCACCACGGCAGTCTTCATGGTCGACAGCGAGGCCTTGGCAAACAGCATGGCCAGCGGCACCAGGGTCAGCACCACGCACCAGAACAGGCGGTGGGTTGGCGTCGGGTCGTCGCCTTCACGCAGGTTGCGAGTGCTGGTGGCTGCCACCGCGTAGGCCGCGGCATCCATGTGCGAGGCACAGAAGATGGCCATGATGAACAGGTACACGCCGAGGAACAGCTGGCCCCATGGCAACGCCAGCAGCAGGTGGGTAACGGCCGATTCACCGCCTTGTTCGGCGAGCATCTTCGGTACGTCCACGGCGCCGGTGATGAACTGGTGCATGCTGTAGCTTTCCAGCGCGCCAAAGAAGAACCAGCAACCGAAACTGCCACCCAGCAGCAGGGCCAGCACCACTTCCTTGATCTGCCGACCGCGCGAAACGCGGGTTACGAACATGGCCACGCCTGGTGCGTAAGATACCCACCACAGCCAGTAGAACACCGTCCAGTTGCGGGTGAAGGCACCGTCGCCGGCCGGGTCGGTGAACAGGCTCATGTGCACGTAGTTCTGGATCATCAGGCCAATCGAGTTGGCCGTGTTGTTGATGGTGAACTGGGTCGGGCCTACCAGCAGGACGACTGCGGCAAATACCAGGGCGCCGATGCACACCATCTTGCTCAGGCGCTGCAGGCCGCCATCGATGCCGATGTACGAGCTGAGCGAGAACATTACGGCCACGCCGCCGATCACCATCAGTTGCACGGTGAACGTGTCCGGGGTGCCGGTCAGGTCATGCAGGCCACGGGTCAGGGTGGAAGCGGTCAGGGCCAGCGACACGGTCAGCGCGCCCATCATGGTCAGCAGGAAGATCAGGTCGACACTACGGCCTACCGGGCCGGTGGCCTTGAAGCCGGTCACCGCTTCGACGATCGAGGCCAGGTTAAGGCCGCTCTTCTTGCGCACATGGAAGTGGTAGGCCATGGCCAGCGAGGCCAGGGCGTAGATCGACCAGGCGCTGATACCCCAGTGGAAGAACGAGTAGCCAACGCTGTATTCCAGCGCCTTGGGGGTGGCGGCGGCGATGTTCAGGCCTGGGGTCTGGTAGTAGTAGGCCCATTCCATCACGCCCCAGTACAGGGTCGACGAACCCATGCCGGCGCAGATGAACATGAACACCCAGGTGGCGGTGGCGTATTCCGGCTTGCCACTGCCCAGGCGGATATTGCCGTATTTGCTGAAGGCCAGGTACAGCACGGCCAGGGTACTGGCGAACACCAGCACCTGCACGCTGGTACCGAAGGTGCGGGTGGACAGTTCGAACAGCTGGTTGGCGGCGCTTTCAGCCTGGGTGGGGAAGGCTGCAAGGCCGATCACGGTGAGCAGTACGGCAATCAGGCTCACGGTAATCAGGAACACATCAATCTTTTTATTCTTGTGCGACATCATCGTCTCCTGGGACGTTGGCGTACTTGTTATACCCGGCAGGCATCCGGGGTGTTGCAGTACCACTCCTTCCTTGGGTTGTTAACTGTTGATTAACAAATATCTAACGGTTAACAGATTTTGCATACAATCCACGAGGCTCGCAAGAGGCAAGGGGCCGATTGTCAGACAGTTCTGACAATCGGCCCCTGTGCATCAGGCTTCGACCAGCGCGGTGATGGCCTGGCCCACTTGTTGGGTGGACTTCTGCCCACCCATGTCGCGGGTCACGTCACCGGCGGCGATGACCTGCTCGATGGCCTTGAGGATGTCGTCGTGGGCGGCGCGGTAGCGTGGGTCGGCGCCGTCGTTGCCGAGGAAGTCGAGCATCAGTGCACCCGACCAGATCATCGCGATCGGGTTGGCGATGTTCTTGCCGTAGATGTCCGGCGCCGAGCCGTGCACCGGTTCGAACAGCGATGGGAACTTGCGCTCGGGGTTGAGGTTGGCCGACGGCGCGATGCCGATGGTGCCGGCGCAGGCCGGGCCGAGGTCGGAGAGGATGTCGCCGAACAGGTTCGAGGCCACCACCACGTCGAAGCGGTCCGGCTGCAGCACGAAGCGCGCGCAGAGGATATCGATGTGCTGCTTGTCCCAGCTGATTTCTGGATAATTGGCAGCCATTGCCGCGGTACGCTCGTCCCAGTACGGCATGCTCACGGCCATGCCGTTGGACTTGGTGGCCGAGGTGACGTGCTTGCGTTCGCGGGTCTGGGCCACGTCGAAGGCGTACTTGAGGATGCGGTCGACGCCACGGCGGGTGAATACCGACTCCTGCAGCACGAACTCGTTTTCGGTGCCTTCGAACATGCGCCCACCCAGCGACGAGTATTCGCCCTCGGTGTTCTCGCGGATGACCACGAAGTCGATGTCGCCTGGCTCACGGCCAGCCAGCGGGCAAGGCACGCCAGGGAACAGGCGCACTGGGCGGATGTTCACGTACTGGTCGAAGTCACGGCGGAACTTGAGCAGCGAACCCCACAGGGAGATGTGGTCCGGCACTTTGTCTGGCCAGCCTACGGCACCGAAGTACAGGGCGTCGAAGCCCTTGAGCTGCTCGAACCAGTCGTCCGGCATCATCTTGCCGTGGGCCAGGTAGTAATCGCAGCTGGCCCACTCGAAGAACTCGAAGCTGATGTCCAGGCCGTGCTTGCGCGCCGCGGCTTCGACCACGCGAATGCCTTCTGGCAGTACTTCGTTGCCGATGCCATCGCCGGGGATTGCCGCGATTCTGAAAGTCTTGCTCATGGGGGGGCACTCGTTGTCTAGGGAACAGGTGCTGGCCATGCTATAAGGGCTTTGTCCGGAGATAATCTGGCCATTCATGGATTCTTGGAACACGCTACGTGAATAATCTGCCCAGCCTCGACGACCTCAACATCTTCCTGCAGGTGGCCAAGCGCGCCAGCTTCGCGGCCGTGGCCGACGAGCTGGGCATGTCGGCGGCGTACATCAGCAAGCGCATTCGCATGCTTGAGCAAACCCTGGAGGTGCGCCTGCTGCACCGCACCACCCGGCGGGTGACGGTGAGCGAGGAGGGCGAGCGGGTATACCAGTGGGCGTTGCAGATTTTCGATGCGGTGCAGCGCATGGGCGATGACATCAGCGCCCAGCACCGCGAGCCGGCCGGGCAGCTGCGTATCGCCAGCAGCCTGGGCCTGGGCCGGCGCTTTGTGGCACCGGCCCTGTCGGAACTGGCCGAGCGTTACCCACGGCTGGACATTCGCCTGGACGTGCACGACCGCTTGGTAGACCTGATTGCCGAGGGTGTCGACCTGGACATCCGCGTGGGCAACGCCATTGCCCCCAACCTGATCGCCAAGCCACTGGCGCGCAACCGCCGGGTGCTATGCGCTGCGCCGGCCTACCTGGCCCGGCGCGGCACGCCCAAGGTGCTGGGCGACCTGGCCAGCCATGATTGCCTGGTGATCAAGGAGCGTGACCACCCGTTTGGTGTGTGGCAGCTGATGGGCCCGGAGGGTGAAGAAAGCGTGCGGGTGACCGGTGGCTTGTCGACCAACCATGGTGAAGTGGCGCACCAGTGGTGCCTGGACGGGCGCGGGATCTTGCTGCGTTCGTGGTGGGACGTGCACGACAGCCTGCAGGACGGGCGGCTGGTGCAGGTGCTGGAGGACTATCACCAGCCGGCGGATATCTGGGCGGTGTACACCTCGCCGTTGGCCAGCTCGGCCAAGGTGCGGGTGACGGTGGATTTTTTCCGGCAGTACTTTGCCGAGCGCTATAGCTTGCCGGGGTAGGCTGGCCTCAAACTATGCACGGTCTGCTTTTGCTTTTTTGTGGGAGCGGCCTTGTGTCGCGAAAGGGCCGCAGAGCGGCCCCAGCAATCTTAGCGACAACGCTGAAATCCTGGGGCTGCTTTGCAGCCCTTTCGCGACACAAGGCCGCTCCCACAAAAAAGCAAAAGCAGATTGTGTAAGGTTTTCAAGTTACCGGTACCCGCGAAACCGCCTTCACCTCGCGCAACGCCAGGCTCGACTGGATCGAGGCAATCCCCGGCTGCCGGCGCAACACCTCTTCCACAAACCGCCCATAACTCTCCAGGTCCGTCGCCAGCACCGTCAGCACATAGTCGGCCTCCCCGGTCACCTTGTGGCACGACAGCACCTGCGGCAGCTTGAGGATCACCTGCTCGAACTCATCCGGCGCCTCGGCCGAGTGGTTGCCGAAGCGCACCTGGGCAAACGCCATCACGTCGTAGCCCAGCTTGCGGCGGTCGAGGTTGGCCTGGTAGTCCTTGATGATGCCCAGCTCTTCCAGCCGTTTGCGCCGCCGCCAGCAGGGCGTCACGGTCATCGACAGGCGTTCGCCCAGCGCCGCGCTCGACAGGGTGCCGTCGTCCTGCAGCAGGCGCAGCAGCTCACGGTCGGTGTCGTCCAGCTCTTCGATAGCAAAAGCTTTGCTCATAGGTGGCCATGCCTGTGAATGTTTTGCTCAAGCATCCGGTTTGCCTGAGCATAAAGCAAAGCATTTTCACCGCTCTCTCGCGAAAATTGGTTATCCAGTAACCCCTTGAAAAAGGACATTCGCGTGCTGACAGTCTTTAGCAACAACCACCGCTTGCACCATGGCTCGGAACTCAAGGACGGCGCGATTACGCCCTCGTTCGAAAACCCCCGGCGCGCCGATACCGTGCTGGCCCGGGTACAGAGTACCGGCCTGGGTGATGTGATTTCAGAGCAGGCCTTCGACCGTGCCTGCTACGTGGCGGCGCACAGCGAGCGCTATGTGAGCTTCCTGGAAAACGCCTGGTCGGAGTGGGCAGCTACCGGCAAGACCCACGACGCGCTGCCACTGGTGTGGCCGGTACGTGACCTGGCCATCGACCGTGAGCCCGGCTTCATCGATGGCAAGCTGGGCTTCTATGCCATGGACGCCGGTGCACCGATCACCGCTGGTACCTGGGAGGCTGTGCGCAGCAGTGCCAACGTCGCCCTGACCGGTATGCAGCGCATCATCGATGGCGCCGACAGTGCCTTCGCCCTGTGCCGCCCGCCGGGGCACCATGCCGCCCGCGAATACATGGGCGGCTATTGCTACCTGAACAACGCCGCCATTGCCGCCGAACGCTGCCTGAGCCAGGGCGCCAAACGCGTGGCCGTGCTGGACGTGGACTTCCACCACGGCAACGGTACGCAGAACATCTTCTACGATCGGCCCGATGTGTTCTTCGCCTCGCTGCATGGCGACCCGCACGTGTCCTACCCGTATTTTTCCGGCTACGCCCATGAGCAGGGCGCGGGGGCGGGCGAGGGCTTCACCGCCAACTACCCGCTGGGCAAGGGCACGCGGTGGGCGCAGTACCAGCTGGCCCTGCAGGACGCGCTCAAACGCATTGTCGCGCAGCGGCCCGAGTTCCTTGTGGTGTCGCTCGGCGTCGACACCTTCGAGGACGACCCGATCAGCCACTTCAAGCTCACCAGTGAAGACTTCCTGCGCATGGGCAGCGAGATCGCCAGCGCCGGTATCCCGACCCTGTTCGTGATGGAAGGCGGCTACATGGTCGACGAAATCGGCATCAACGCGGTGAACACCCTGCAAGGTTTCGAAAACGCGCGCTGACTGGCGCGCCAGGCCGTGGCCGGCTGGCCACGGCGCAGTACGACTAGCAGACCAACAATAACAAGAGGTCGCCCATGCAAGACATGCCCGCAAGCCTTGAGCAAAGCAAACCCGCAGAGCCCGCCCGTGACGGGCACCTGCAACGTACGCTGGAAAACCGCCATATCCAGCTGATATCCATTGGTGGCGCCATCGGCACCGGCCTGTTCATGGGCTCGGGCAAGGTGATCGCGCTGTCCGGCACCTCGATCCTGCTGGTTTACGCCATCCTTGGCTTCTTCGTGTTTTTCGTCATGCGCGCCATGGGCGAGCTGCTGTTGTCCGACCTGCGTTTCAAGTCGTTCGCCGACATCGTCGCCCATTACCTGGGCCCGCGAGCCGGCTTCGTGCTGAGCTGGTCGTACTGGCTGAGCTGGAGCGTGGCGGTGGTCGGTGATGTGGTCGTGGTGGCCGGGTTCTTTCAGTACTGGTACGCCGATGTACCGGCCTGGATGCCGGCGTTCTTCACCTTGTTCGTACTGCTGGGGCTGAACATGCTGGCGGTGCGGATTTTTGGTGAGGTGGAGTTCTGGTTCGGCATCATCAAGATCGTGGCCATCGTCCTGCTGATCATCACCGCTGCCGTGATGATTGCCACGTCCTATACCTCGCCCAATGGTGTAGTCGCCTCGCTGTCAAACGTGGTCGCACCCGGGGCGGTATTGCCGCATGGCATCAGCGGCTTCTTTGCCGGGTTCCAGATTGCCGTGTTCTCGTTTGCCGGTACCGAACTGATCGGCACCACGGCGGCCGAGGCGAAGAACCCGCACCGTTCGCTGCCCAAGGCGATCAACACCATCCCGCTGCGCATCCTGTTGTTCTACATCCTGGCGCTGGTGTGCATCATCAGCGTGGTGTCTTGGGCCGAGGTACCGGCCAACCGCAGCCCCTTTGTCGAGCTGTTCCTGCTGGCCGGCTTCCCGGCGGCGGCGGGCATGATCAACTTCGTGGTGCTGACTTCGGCGGCGTCGTCGGCCAACAGTGGGGTGTATTCCGGCTGCCGGATGTTGTTCGGCCTGGCCGAACGGCGCAACGCTCCGGGCATTTTTGCCAGGCTGTCGAGCCTGAGCGTGCCGCTGTACAGCCTGCTGTTCTCCGGGGTGTGCATGCTGATCGGCTTGAGCCTGTTGTTCATCATTCCCGAGGTGATGACGGTGTTCACGTTGATCTCGACGGTTTCGGCGATTCTGGTGATCTTCACCTGGTCGATGATCCTGGCCGCGTACCTTGCCTACCGCAAGCGCAACCCGGCCGCGCACCAGGCCTCGCAGTTCAAGCTGCCGGGCGGGGTGGTGACGGCGGTAACCACCCTGGGCTTTCTTGGTTTCGTGCTGGTGCTGCTGGCGCTGCAACCAGATACCCGGCTGGCGCTGTGCGTGATGCCGTTGTGGTTTGTGTTCCTGTTGCTGGCCTATCGCCGGCGCACTCAACCCCTTTCCTGAGCACAACACAGACCCTGTGGGAGCGGGCGTGTCGAGGCGTCGAACCGCCGCGAACACCGGCGCAGCCGGTGCCATGTGCCGCGTCGCCTTCTTCGCGGGCATGCCCGCTCCCACAGGATCTGAGTCAGGCTAACAACCACATATACCTCCCGGTATATGGACAGCCCCGCACCCGCCGCATAGCTTAACCCCTCGACGGGGCACGCCATGCTCAAGCCATAACAACAACGATGCCCCGTGACCTTTCAGTCCTGCCAACCCAACAACTCTAAAAATGAGGCGGCAAATGGAAAGCATCGGTACCTATGTCATCTACGTCATCATGGTGTGCGCGGTACTGGGTGCCGTGGCATCCATCTACAACCCCGAGGGCGAGCTGGGCCAGGAATTCATCGCCGGCCTGCATAGCATCGGCCCCATCTTCATCCCGGTAGCCGGCATCATGGCGGCGATCCCGTACATTTCCGCCGGCATCAGCCAGGTCATCGCGCCGCTGTTCCAGGCCATCGGCGCCGACCCAGGCATCGCCGGCCCGATCTTCATTGCCTCGGACATGGGCGGCTACCAGCTGGCCAAGGCCCTGGCGCAAAGCCCCGAGGGCTGGATCCTTGGCCTGATCACCGGTTTCCAGTGCGGCGCCACGATCATCTTCGTCATCCCGGTCGGGCTGGCCATGCTGCGCAAGGTCGACCACAAGTACATGGCCCTGGGCATCATGGCCGGGCTGCTGACCATTCCACTGAGCATCATGATCATTGCCATGACCATGCAGGGGTTGGGCCTGGATGTGCGCCCCGAAATCGCCACCACCGGCGCTGCCACCCAGGCACTGCACTTCACCTGGGCGATGCTGCTGCGCAACCTGATGCCGTTGATCCTGTTCTGCATCGCCCTGGCAGCGGCATTGCGCTACTTCCCGACGCTGATGGTGTACCTGTTCCTCAAGCTCGGCCAGTTCATGTACATCGCCGTGGTACTGGTGTTGGTGGCGTCGATCGTGCAGTACTTCACTGGCCTGTTCAGCCACCTGTTCGGCGGCTGGGGCTTCGCGCCGATCATCGCCGATGCCGATGACCAGTTCCGCGCCCTGGAAATTGCCGGCTACATCGGCCTGATGCTGTGCGGTGCGTTCCCCATGGTGCACCTGCTCAAGCGCTTCCTGGCGCGGCCGATCGAGCGGGTGGCCTCGCGCTTCGGTATGTCTGGTGTGGGTGCGGCCGGGGTGCTGGCAGCCTCGGCCAACATCCTCGCCATGTTCCGCCTGGTCAGCGAAATGCCGCCCAAGGACAAGGTGCTGGTGATCGCCTTCTCGGTGTGCGCGGCCTTCACCTTTGGCGACCACATGGCCTTCTCGGCCAACTTCCAGCCCTCGCTGATCCTGCCGTTGATGATCGGCAAGCTCAGCGGTGGGCTGATCGCCATGTTGCTGGCCAGTTGGCTGGCGGTGCCCAAGGCGCAGGAAATGGGGCGCCAGGACGACGCTGCCGGTGCCTTCAAGGTGGCCGCCGAGCCGTCCTGAGCAAAAAGCGTCATGCACATGATCCGGAGCGCCCAGGGCGCCCCGGATCTTGTGCTTTTTGCCGGCCAAGGCGGTAAGGTCGTGCAGGCCTTCGGTGCATGAGAGCGTGATGAACAATGACAAGAGATGAGGCGAACAGGCTGGCGGCGCTGATCGAGGCGGTCGGCAGCGAACAGCTGGGGCCGGCGCTGGATGCGTTGCTGCGCAGCAAGCTGGCGTTCGACATGAGTTGTGCGTACCTGTTCCAGTTCAACCAGCCGGCACTGCTGGTGCATAACGGCTACAACCACACGGTCAGCGAGCGCACCTTGAATGCCTATGTGCGCGGTGGTTACCTGCTCGACCCGTTTTACGTGGCCTGCGTCAACGAGCACCCGGCCGGCGTGTGGCGCATGAGCGAACTGGCGCCTGACTGCTTCTTCGCTTCAGGGTTTGCCATTTCCAAGGACATCCACCCTTGTGTGTCGTCCGATTACGGCACGGCAGTGGAGGAGGTGGGCTTCATCATCCCCTTGCGACCCCAGCTGGCGATGGTCTACTCGCTGATGCGCAACCACAGCAGTGGTGATTTCAGTGCGGCGGAAATGGACCTGTTGGCGGGCATGGCGCCGTTGCTGGCCGCGGTATTCGGCCAGCATTGCCGCTTGCGCTATTCCGATTGCCTGCGCGCTGCGCCAGAGGGGGTGGTGCTGGAGGATGCCTTTGTCGAGATCCTGCAAGGGCAACTGACCGAGACCCAGCGCTACATTGCCAAGCTGCTGTTGCAGGGGCACAGCAATGCGTCGATTGCGCGGCAGCTGAGTATCTCGGATGGGACGGTGAAGGTGCACAAGCACAACATCTACCAGCGGCTGGAAATTTCCACCAACGCTGAGCTGTTTCGCCTGTTTATCGATTACCTGGCCAAGGTATAGCGTGAAGGTAATGCTAAACCCCTGTGGGAGCGGGGGGGGGGGGGGGGGGGTGGGGGGGGGGGGGGGGGGCGGAAGGGGGGAGAGAGGGAGAGAAGAAGGGGGG
>NZ_JBDJLK010000018.1:0-89665 GCF_039673335.1 Pseudomonas sp. TWI929 | reverse complement strand
CCACAGGACCGCACAGGCCTTGAACCTTGCGCTGTACCTGTGGGAGCGGCTTTAGCCGCGAAGGGGCCAGTGCAGACAACTGAAAATACTCAGGCCGACTCGCCCTCCACCCGGTCCCGCCCGGCCTGCTTGGCCGCATACACCCCAGCATCCGCGCGCAACAGCAAGGCATCGGCGCCCTCCCCTGGCCGCCAGCCCGCCACACCAAAACTCGCGGTCACCTTGCCCACGCCCTCCACCGGCACGCTGCGCACCCCTTGCCACAACTCCAGCGCCAGCAGCCGCGCCTGCTCGGCATCGCTGCCCGGGCACAGCACCATGAATTCCTCCCCACCCAACCGGCAGAACACATCGGTACGCCGCAACCGTTGGCCAATGCGCTGGCACAGGCTGCGCAGCACCCGGTCGCCCACAGCATGGCCGAAGCGGTCATTGATGCGTTTGAAGTGATCGATGTCGAGCATGATCACCGCCAGTGCCTGCCCATCGCGCTGGGCCCGCTCCAGCTCAACTTTAAGCCGCTCCTGAAAGTAGCGGCGGTTATGGATGCCAGTCAGCGCATCGGTAACCGACAACGCCCGCAGCTCTTCTTCCACGTCCTTGAGGTCGGAAATGTCCGTCAGGTAACCATGCCACAATGTGCAGCCCTGCTCGCCCACCTCCGGGGTCGCCTCGCCACGCACCCAACGCAATCCCGCTCGCGGCAGGCACACCCGATACTCCTCACGCCAGGGCGCCAGGTGTTCGGCCGAGTAACGCACCGAACGTCGCACACGGTCCAGGTCATCGGGGTGGATGCGATCGAACACAGCCGTCGCATCCTCGCGCAACTGCTGCAGGTCGACTTCGTAGATGTCGTACAAGCCCATGCTGGCATACGGAAAGCACGAGTGGCCGTTGGCATCCAGGCGGTACTGGTAGATGCCACCCGGCACCTCGGCACTGAGCTTCTCCAGCAGACGGTCACGCGCCGCCAGCGCCTCATGCACCCGACGCCGCTCGGTGACGTCGATGCAGATGGCCAGGTAGCCCACCCACAAACCCTGTTCATCGAGCATGGCGGTGACCAGCATGTTGGCCACCAACTGGCTGCCATCGGCGCGCAACAAGGTCCACTCCCCCGGCTCGGCGCCGTGCTCCTGCACCGTTTCGGCGAACATGGCCTGGCCACCGGCAATCGGGCGACCAAAGCGCAGGCTCAGTGCATGGGCGCGCAGGCTCAACTCCTCGGGTAGCACCAGGTCCTCAAGCCGCAGTTGGCCAATGGCCTCGCTGGCCGGGTACCCGAGCATGCGCTCGGCACCGGCGTTGAAGGTGCTGACCACGCCCTTGAGGTTGGTGGCGATGATCGCGACCTGGGTCGCGGCCTCCAGCACGCTGCGCAGCTGATTGTGGGTGCCTCGCAGGGATTGCTCACTGATCTGCAGTTCAGCGGTGCGCTGCTCGACCAGGGCCAAGGCACGCTGACGCTGGCTGAACAGGCTGTAAAGCAGAGCGCTGAGCAGCAGGCTCAACAACCCGCCCAGCAGGCCGACCGCCAACACCGCCGAGGAACGGTTGGCCTGCACGAAAGCCAGGCTCGGCCGGATATCCAGCTGAAAATGATGATCGGCCAGGTGCAATAGCTGGTTGCTGGCCAGCGACAATGGGGCGACCTGGTTCTGCGAATCGAACATCACTTCGGGCCCGCGCAGCCCGGACGGGTCGACGATGCGCACTACCAGGTTGTCGTCTTCCGCCACCGGCCGCCCGTCGGTGACCAGCTCGCGCATGCTCAGCAAGGCCATTACATAGCCCACTGCCGCGCCGTGGGGCTTGGCATCGGAAAACACCGGCGCCACCATCAACAGGCCACGTGCGTCCGAGCGGCTATCGAACATGGCCAGCGGTTCGGACACCGCCATGCTGCCCGGCCCCAGCGCCCGCGCCAATGCCGATTGGGGCGCGCCTTGGCCGGCGAGGTCCAACCCATAGGGCAGCCCAGGCAATTCGCCCGACTGGGTATACAGCACCGGAAAGTAATGGTCGCGCAGCGGCGCGGGGTGCCACTGGCCTTGCGCATCCTGGTCACGTATCACATAACCTGGGCCGGAATGATTACTGGCCAGGCGCTCGAACTCGGCGCGTTGCGCGGCCTCTACCCGAGGCGCCCAGGCGTAGGCCAGGGTGCGGTGCAGCAACGGCCGGGCGTAGCCGTCGAATTCGTGCGGGGTGACTTCGTTGGAAAAGCTGAAAAACCGCCGCAGCCCGTCCAGGCGCTGCTGCTGCTCATCAAACCGCTCGGCGATGCGGCTGAAGCGCTCGCTGGCCAGCAGCTCGAAGCGCTGGCGCAGTTGCTGCTTGTAAAAGCTCTGCGCGGCAACAGCCAAGGTGGCCGTCAGCAAGCCGCCGGCCACCAGGACGACCAGCGCTACCGCCCACGCGGGCACCGCCTCTGTGCACAGGCCAAGTAACCGCGCACGCACGCCACACTTTGACATACACCCATCTCGTCACGTCAGCGTCCTGCGGATTATCTTGCCCTGCACTCAGTTATAGCTATTGGCCATTAGCCGCGCAATGTACCTCGTCGCCTCAGCGCAGTTGCAGGCGCCAGGCGCGGTGAATCCGATTATTGCGGGCGAAGTCCGGGTCCAGGGTCTGGGCTGTGATTTCCTCCACGGCGTAGCGCGCCATCAGGTGCTCGTCCAGCTGGAACTTGCGGAAGTTGTTGGAGAAGTACAACACGCCACCCGGCGCCAGGCGGGCCATGGCCAGGTCCAGCAGCTGTACATGGTCACGCTGTACGTCGAACACACCTTCCATGCGCTTGGAGTTGGAGAAGGTCGGCGGGTCGATGAAGATCAGGTCGTAGCTGTCGCGGTTGCCTTCCAGCCAGGCCATGACATCGCCCTGCTCCAGGCGGTTGCGCTCGGAGAAACCATTGAGCGCCAGGTTGCGCCGCGCCCAGTCCAGGTAGGTTTTCGACAGGTCGACGCTGGTGGTACTGCGCGCACCGCCCTTGGCCGCGTGCACGGTGGCCGTAGCGGTGTAGCAGAACAGGTTGAGGAAGCGTTTGCCGGCGGCCTCGCGCTGAATGCGCATGCGCATCGGGCGGTGGTCGAGGAACAGGCCGGTGTCGAGGTAGTCGGTGAGGTTGACCAGCAGCTTGACGCCCCCTTCGTTCACCTCCTGGAAGCGACCTTCGGTGGCCTGGCGCTCATACTGGCGCGTGCCACTCTGCCGCTCGCGGCGCTTGAGCACGACACGTTGCGGCGAAATGCCCAGCGCCTGCGGGATGGCCGCCAACGCATCGAGCAGGCGCGCCTGGGCCTTGTCCGGGTCGATCGAACGTGGTGCGGCGTATTCCTGCACGTGCACCCAGTCTTGATAGAGGTCGACCGCCAAGGCGTATTCAGGCATGTCGGCATCATACAGGCGGTAGCAGTCGACCTGTTCGCGGCGGGCCCACTTGCCCAGTTGCTTGAGGTTTTTCTGCAGGCGGTTGGCAAACATCTGCGCCCCTTCCGACAGGCGCGCCGGCTCGCTGGCAACCGGGGCCTGCTGGCGTTCTTGTGCGCCTTCAGGCTGTGCCTCGCGGCGTTCGCCAGTGACGAACTGGTCAGGCAGCACCTTGAACAGCAGCAGCTTGCACGGCAAGGCGCCGTTCCAGAACGCATATTGCTTGTGGCTGCGAATGCCCATGCGCTTGCCCAGCTGTGGCGCGCCGGTGAACACCGCCGCCTCCCAGCCCATGCAGGCCTGGCGCAGGCGCTCGCCGAGGTTCTGGTAGAGGTACAGCAGGCTGGCTTCATCACCCAGGCGCTCGCCATAGGGCGGGTTGCTGATGACCAGGCCCTTCTGGTTCTGGTCCGGGCGCGGTTCGAAGGTGCTGACTTCGCCCTGGTAGATCTTCACCCAGTCGCCAAGGCCGGCACGTTCAACGTTGTTGCGGCCCGGCTGGATCAGCCGCGGGTCGGCTTCGTAGCCACGGATCCACAGCGGTGGTTTGGCCAGGCCGGCTTGTGCCCGCGCCTGCGCCTCGTCATGCACCTTGCGCCACAGCGCCGGCACATGGCCGAGCCAGGCGCTGAAGCCCCAACGCTCACGCTTGAGGTTGGGGGCGATATCGGCGGCGATCATCGCCGCTTCGACCAGGAAGGTACCCACACCGCACATCGGGTCGGCCAGCGCGCCACCTTCGGCGGCAATCCGCGGCCAGCCGGAGCGGATCAACACCGCCGCTGCCAGGTTTTCCTTCAGCGGCGCGGCGCCTTGCTGCAGGCGGTAGCCACGCTGGTGCAGGCTGTGCCCGGACAGGTCGAGGGAGAGAATGGCTTCGCCACGGTCCAGGCGCAGGTGCACACGCACATCAGGGTCGATCTTTTCTACCGACGGGCGCAGGCCTTCGCGGTTGCGCAGCTTGTCGACGATCGCATCCTTGACCTTCAGCGCACCGAAGTGGGTGTTGTCGATGCCCGAGCCATGGCCGCTGAACTCCACCGCCAGGGTGCCATCGGCTGCCAGGTGGTCGGCCCAATCAACCGCGTGCACGCCGTCGTAGAGGTCGTCGGCGTTCTTCATGGAGAAGCGCTTGAGCACCAGCAGTACCCGGTTGGCCAGACGTGACCACAGGCACAGGCGGTAGGCGGTTTCCATGTCGGCGGCGCCGCGAATGGCCGAGGTGTGCTCGCGCACGTCATCCAGGCCGAGGCCCCGGGCCTCTTCGGCAAGCAGGCCTTCCAGGCCTTTGGGGCAAGTGAGATAAAGTTCGAAACGGTCCGACATGAGTAATCCAGCGCCTTGGGCTATTTGACTGACGGGGCGACGCATCGCCCCGCGATGTTTGCCCGCACACCTTTCCAGCAGGCCTGCGGGTGGCCCCTCCGGCACGCAAACGTGCCGCAAAAGGCCGGGCCGCCTGACCGATCTGTGCTTGGCCCAGTGGCAAAGACAGCTTAGATCATCAGGCAGTACGAAAAATTCTGGCGATCTCGGGGCCGATGTGACCCTTCGTCGCATTTCAAATTATTTCTGTCATCCGCGAGCAACGCTGGCGAACTGACGTCAATGATCGGCAAACCCTGATCATAGCGGGCTCAACGTTAAACAAGGTTGAGTCGCATTTATTTACTTATCCCCTGACCCTATGAAAGGTTACGTGCTTATGACAAATCGATCATTCACACCGTGACTCGCATTCGATAGAACTGGTCTCAGGCCGCTTCGCAACGAGGCGGCACTTTCAGCTCGCCACGCCGGCAGCGAGCGCAAACCGGCAGAAAGACTCTGCCCGGCCTCGGAGAGGCCGACGGGACATTACAGTCAACAAGTGAGGGCAACACCCTATGAGAAGACTTAAGCGTGATCCGTTGGAAAGAGCATATTCACGTGGCTACCAATACGGGGTCACCGGCAAATCCCGCGAACTTTGCCCCTTTACTCTTCCTTCTGTTCGCCAAGCCTGGATCAACGGCTGGCGCGAAGGTCGCGGTGATAACTGGGACGGAATGACTGGCACCGCTGGCATCCATAGACTCAACGAAAATCACGCCGTTGGCTGAACGAGGACACTGAATTCGATTCACCATGCACGCCCCATCCGGGCGGCGGGCGAAGGCCCAGGGGCCCCTTGATGGGGCCCTTTTTTTATGGGTTCGAATCCATATCCGCGCCCGCGAATGGGCCTATCAGGTCACCGCTGCATAGCAGCAATAGCGTCCACCGCCTCGCGAATCAACGCCGGCCCCTTATAAATGAAGCCCGAGTAAATCTGCACCAGGCTCGCCCCGGCGGCGATCTTCTCGGCGGCATGGCGGCCTTCGGTAATGCCACCGGCGGCAATGATCGGCAACTTGCCGCCCAGTTCACCTGCCAGCACCTTGACGATGTGGGTGCTCTTTTCCAGCACCGGCGCGCCCGACAGGCCGCCTGCCTCGCCACCATACGGCAGCCCTTCAACACCTTCGCGACCCAGCGTGGTGTTGGTGGCGATCACTGCATCCATGCCCGACTCCATAAGCGCAGCGGCTACCAGTGCGGTTTCTTCGTCGCTCATGTCCGGGGCAATCTTGATGGCCAGCGGCACGCGCTTGCCATGGGCCCCGGCCAGCTGCTCACGGCGCTCGGCCAGGGCATCGAGCAACTGCTTGAGCGAATCGCCGAACTGCAGGCTGCGCAGGCCCGGGGTGTTCGGCGAGCTGACGTTGACAGTGATGTAGCTAGCGTCGTTGTACACCTTGTCCAGGCAGATCAGGTAGTCATCGACGGCACGCTCGACCGGGGTGTCGAAGTTCTTGCCGATGTTGATGCCCAGCACGCCGTTGTAACGCGAAGCACGCACGCGGCCGAGCAGGTGATCGACGCCCAGGTTGTTGAAGCCCATGCGGTTGATGATGGCCGTGGCTTCCGGCAGGCGGAACAGCCGTGGTTTGGGGTTGCCGGGCTGCGGGCGCGGGGTGACGGTGCCAATTTCGACGAAGCCGAAGCCCAACTGGGCGAAACCGTCGATGGCCGTACCGTTCTTGTCCAGGCCGGCAGCCAGGCCCACCGGGTTGGCGAAGTTCAAACCCATGACCGTTACCGGCAATGCCGCCGGCTGCTTGCACAACATGCCATTGAGGCCAAGACGGCCACCGGCGCCGATCAGGTCCAGGGACAGGTCGTGGGAGGTTTCCGGGGATAGCTTGAACAGCAGCTGGCGGGCCAGGGTATACATGGGCGGGCAAGGCTCAGGGTGAGTGAGGGGGCGATTATAGCCAGCGCAAGGCTGGCAGGACAGCAAATCGTGGGGCTGCTGCAGGACCGCGCCGGGCCTGAGGCTGGAAATGGCACATCGGTTGCACCGGTTTAGCCCACAGCCTTATCAGTCCGGGCGAGGAACCTTGTGAACACTGTACCCCGAGCAACGCCCCTGGCCTGGGTCAACGGCAGCGACGCGCCCGAAAAACCCAGCCTTAACATCGGCTACATGGCGCTGACCGACTGCGCCTCGGTGGTGGTTGCCGCCACCCAGGGCTTCGCCCAGCAGTACGGCCTTACCCTCAACCTCAAGCGCCAGGGCTCCTGGGCCGGGCTGCGCGACAAACTGGTCAGTGGCGAGCTGGATGCCGCGCACTGCCTGTATGGCCTGGTATACGCCGTGCACTTGGGAATCGGTGGCGTGCCGGCCAGCGACATGGCGGTGCTCATGGGGTTGAACCAGAATGCCCAGGCCATCAACCTGTCCCCTGCCCTGCAGCGCAAGGGCGTGACCAACCCTGAAGCACTGGCACGCCTGGTGCACCAACATGGCGCGCGCCTTACCTTCGCCCAGACCTTCCCCACTGGCACCCACGCCATGTGGTTGTATTACTGGCTGGCCAGCCAAGGCATCCACCCGCTGCGCGACGTCGACAGCGTGGTGGTGCCACCGGCGCAGATGGCCGCACACATCCAGGCCGGGCGCATCGATGGCTTCTGCGTGGGTGAGCCGTGGGCCGCCGATGCCGTGGCCAAGGGCCAGGGCTTTACCCTGGCCACCAGCCAGTCGCTCTGGCCGGACCACCCGGAAAAAGTCCTGGCCTGCGCCCGCGCCTTCGCCGAACAATACCCCAACAGCGCCCGCGCACTGATCAAGGCGGTTCTCGCTGCCAGCCGCTTCATCGAGCAAAGCCCGGAAAACCGCCGCAGCACCGCGCAACTGCTCAGCGGCAGCGCCTACCTGGACACACCGCTGGAGAGCATCGAACCGCGCCTGCTCGGCCACTACCAGGATGGCCTGGGCAACCACTGGCAAGACCGGCATGCCCTGCGCCTGTTCGACCACGGCCGGGCCAACCTGCCTTACCTGTCCGATGGCATGTGGTTCATGACCCAGTTCCGCCGCTGGGGCCTGCTGCGCGAAGACCCTGACTACCTTGCCGTGGCCCGCCAGGTACAGCAACTGGCGCTGTACAATGAAGCGGCACACAGCCTGGGCGTAACGTGCCCCGAACAGCCGATGCGCAGTAGCCTGCTGATTGACGGCAGCCGCTGGGACGGCAGCGACCCCTACGGTTATGCCCGCAGTTTCAGCCTGCATGCACTGGGCGAGCTGCCCGGTGCCCGTGTCGGTGTGTGAGGGGGACGAACATGTTGCGCATCCTGCTGATCGACGACACCCAGAGCAAACTTGGCCGCCTCAAGGCGGCATTGAGCGAGGCCGGCTTCGAGGTTATCGAAGCACCAGGCCTGACCATCGACCTGCCCGCTTGCGTCGAAACGGTGCACCCGGACGTGGTGCTGATCGATACGGACTCACCGGACCGTGACGTGATGGAGCAAGTTGTACTGGTCAGCCGTGACCAGCCGCGGCCCATCGTGCTGTTTACCGATGAGCACGACCCCGGGGTGATGCGCCAGGCGATCCAGGCGGGGGTCAGTGCCTATATCGTCGAAGGGATCCATGCCGCGCGGCTGCAGCCAATCCTGGATGTGGCCATGGCCCGCTTTGAAAGCGACCAGGCGCTAAAGGCGCAGCTGTTGGCGCGCGACCAGCAACTGGCCGAGCGCAAGCGCATCGAGCAGGCCAAGGGCTTGCTGATGAAAATGAAGGATTGCAACGAAGAGCAGGCCTACACCTTGATGCGCCGCCAGGCCATGAGCCGTCAGCAGAAGCTGATCCAGGTGGCCGAGCAGATCATTGCCATGCACGAGATGCTTGGCTAACTGCCTGTTGTCTTGCTCAAACTCCAAATGCTGGCGCGATCCATGTGGGAGCGGCCTTGTGTCGCGAAAGGGCTGCGCAGCAGCCCCAGCAAAATTTGTAGCGAAGCTGAAACTCTGGGGCCGCTACGCGTCCCTTTCGCGACACAAGGCCGCTCCCACAAAGTCCGAGTTACTCGATAGACCGAGTTGGCTCGGCTCTTGCTGAACAAACCTCACCGGTAGCCAACGGCGGTTGCCCCACTTAATTCCCGACAAAGACGTCGCTCTCCCCTCCACCCTCCGTGGAGCGGGTAGCGGCGTCTTTTTCGTTCCGTTGCATTGCCGAGTGAGGTGTTCGATGAGTACCAGCTTCTGGAAATCCGGGCATGTGCCCACGCTGTTCGCCGCGTTCCTGTACTTCGACCTCAGCTTCATGGTCTGGTACCTGCTTGGCCCGCTGGCGGTGCAGATTGCCGCCGACCTGCAGTTGAGTGCACAACAACGGGGCCTGATGGTGGCCATGCCAATCCTGGCCGGGGCAATCCTGCGCTTCGCCATGGGCGTACTGGTCGACCGGCTGTCGCCCAAGACCGCCGGGCTGATCGGCCAGGTAGTAGTCATCGTCGCCCTCGCGGCAGCCTGGCACCTAGGCGTGCACAGCTATGAACAGGCGCTGCTGCTGGGCGTGTTCCTCGGCTTTGCCGGTGCCTCGTTTGCCGTCTCGCTACCGCTGGCCTCGCAGTGGTACCCGCCGCAGCACCAGGGCAAGGCCATGGGCATCGCCGGCGCCGGCAACTCCGGCACGGTGTTCGCCGCCCTGCTGGCCCCGGCATTGGCGGCAGGCTTCGGCTGGAACAATGTGTTCGGCTTTGCACTGATACCACTGTCGCTGGCGCTGGTAGTGTTCGCCCTGCTGGCGCGCAATGCCCCGCAACGGCCCAAGCCGAAAGCCATGGCCGATTACCTCAAGGCCCTGGGCGACCGTGACAGCTGGTGGTTCATGTTCTTCTACAGCGTTACCTTCGGCGGCTTCATCGGCCTGGCCAGCGCCCTGCCTGGCTACTTCAGCGACCAGTACGGCCTGAGCCCGGTCACCGCTGGCTACTACACCGCCGCCTGCGTGTTTGCCGGCAGCCTGATGCGCCCACTCGGTGGCGCCCTGGCCGACCGTTTTGGTGGCATCCGCACCCTGCTGGGCATGTACAGCGTGGCGGCCATCTGCATTGCCGCAGTCGGTTTCAACCTGCCATCTGCGGCCGCCGCACTGGCGCTGTTCGTCAGCGCCATGCTCGGCCTGGGCGCTGGCAATGGCGCGGTGTTCCAGCTGGTGCCGCAGCGCTTCCGCCAGGAGATCGGCGTAATGACCGGGCTGATCGGCATGGCCGGCGGTATCGGCGGCTTCCTGCTGGCGGCCGGGCTTGGCACCATCAAGCAACATACCGGCGACTATCAGCTGGGGCTGTGGCTGTTCGCCAGCCTGGGCCTGCTGGCCTGGTTCGGCCTGCATGGCGTGAAACAGCGCTGGCGCACCACCTGGGGCTCGGCTGCAGTTACTGCGGCGCGGGTCTGAGGCACGCCGATGAGCCTGCAACTGAACTTTGCCCAGGCCAGCGCTACCGGGCCGCGCGAGGAAAACCAGGACGCCCTGCGCCTGGTTACCCCGGCACCGGAACTGGCCGCCAGCAAGGGCTACCTGTTCGCCCTGGCCGACGGCGTCAGCCAATGTGCCGATGGCGGCCTGGCCGCCCGTGCCAGCCTGCAGGCGCTGACCCTGGACTACTACGCCACCCCGGCCACCTGGAGCGTGGCCCAGGCCCTCGACCGCCTGCTGCTGGCGCAAAACCGCTGGTTGCGCGCCCAAGGCAGCGGCCAGCCGTTGCTGACCACCCTCAGCGCGCTGGTGCTGCGCGGCCGACGTTTTACCCTCGCCCACGTCGGCGACTGCCGCGTGTACCGCTGGCACGCCGGGCGCTTGCAGTGCTTGAGCGAAGATCATGTATGGGACCAGCCGGGCATGCAGCATGTGCTGAAACGGGCGCTGGGCCTGGACCAGCACCTGCTGGTGGACTACCTGGAAGGCGAGCTCCAGCCGGGCGAGTGCTTCCTGCTGCTCAGCGACGGCGTCTGGGCCAGCCTGGGCGACCAGCACATCCAGGCAGTATTGCGCGAGCAACCCGACCTGCAATTGGCCGTCGACACGCTGGTCGCCAGCGCCCACCTCAATGGCAGCCAGGACAACGCCAGTGCCTTGCTGGTGCAGGTCGAGCAACTGGGCACGACCAACCTCGGCGACACCTTGGCGCAGCTGCAGCAATGGCCGGTGCCCGGCGCGCTACGCGAGGGCCAGGTACTCGATGGCTGGCGCGCCGAAAAGCTGCTCTCGCACAGCCGCCAATCCCTGCTGTACCGGGTGCGCGATAGCCAAGACCAAGCCTGGCTGCTCAAGACCCTGCCCGCTGCACGCGAGCAGGAACCCGGCGCGGCACAAGGGCTGTTGCTGGAAGAGTGGTTCCTGCGCCGCGTCGCTGGCCGGCACTTCCCCGAGCTGCACGCCGCCAGCCAGCGCCAGCACCTGTACTACGTGATGCGCGAATACCCCGGCCAGAGCCTGGCGCAGTTGCTGGCCGAAAACGGCCCACTACCCCTGACGCAGTGGCTGGAGCTGGCCAGGCAACTGCTGCAGGCGGTCGGTGTGCTGCACCGGCGCAACCTGCTGCACCGCGACATCAAGCCAGAGAACCTGCACCTGGGCAGCGATGGCCAGTTGCGCCTGCTGGACTTCGGCCTGGCCTACTGCCCAGGCCTGTCCGAAGACCCGCGGCACGAGTTGCCCGGCACACCTTCGTACATTGCCCCGGAAGCCTTCGACGGCCAGCCGCCCGGCCCACGCCAGGACCTGTATGCCGTTGGCGTGACGCTGTACCACCTGCTGACCGGGCACTACCCGTACGGCGAGGTGGAGGCCTTCCAGCGCCCGCGCTTCGGCCAACCCGTCAGCGCTGCCCGCTACCGCCCCGACCTGCCGGAATGGCTGCAGCACAACCTGCAGCAAGCGCTGGCGGCCGACCCGGCGCAGCGTTTCGAAACTGCCGAACACTGGTTGCTGCTGCTTGAGCGCGGCGACCGCCAGGACCTGCCCAGCCGGCCACGGCCTTTGCTGGAGCGCGAGCCACTTAAAGTCTGGCGCACCCTGGCCCTGCTGTCCTTGCTGCTCAACCTGATATTACTGCTCACCCTGCTCAAGGGCTGAACACACCTTGCCGATGAGGAAACCCTGATGAATGCAAAAGTCTGGCTGGTCGGTGCCGGCCCTGGTGACCCCGAACTGCTCACCCTCAAGGCCGTGCGCGCCTTGCGGCAAGCCGCCGTGGTGATGATCGACGACCTGGTCAACCCGGCGGTGCTGGAGCATTGCCCACAGGCACGGGTGATTGCCGTGGGCAAGCGCGGCGGCTGCCGCTCCACACCCCAGGCATTCATCCAGCGCCTGATGCTGCGCCATGCCCGACAAGGGCGTTGCGTGGTGCGGCTAAAGGGTGGCGACCCGTGCATTTTCGGCCGTGGTGGTGAGGAGGCACTGTGGCTGCAGGGTCACGGCATCGAGGTGGAAGTGGTCAACGGCATCACCGCCGGCCTGGCTGGCGCCACGCAATGCGGGATTTCCCTGACCTCACGCGGTGTGAGCCGGGGCGTGACGCTGGTCACGGCGCATACCCAGGACGATAGCGAGCTGAACTGGGCGGCATTGGCCCAGGGCGGGACGACGCTGGTGGTGTACATGGGCGTGGCACGGCTGGAGCAGGTGCGCCAGGGGTTGCTGGACGGGGGTATGGCGCCGGTGATGCCGGTGGCGATGATCGAGAATGCCTCGTTGCCTGAGCAGCGAGAGTGCAGGAGCGATGTGGGGGGGATGGTGGAGGATGCGCGGGGGTTTGGCTTGCGTAGCCCGGCGATTTTGGTGATTGGGGAAGTGGTTAGGGAACAGCAGGCCCTGGAATTGGTGGCAATTGCTGGATGATGCGCTGCCTGCGCCGGCCTTTGTGGGAGCGGCCTTGTGTCGCGAAAGGGCTGCATAGCAGCCCCGGCAATACCTGCGGCGAAGCTGAAAAACTGGGGCCGCTACGCGCCCCTTTCGCGACACAAGGCCGCTCCCACAAGGGGCACACAAACCCAAGAAACAGGCAAAGAAAAACCCGGCCGAGGCCGGGTTTTTCGTGAAGCTTCAAACCAATTACTTGGCCTGGGCTTCTACCTGCGCTTCAACGCGACGGTTAACAGCGCGACCTTCTTCGGTGGCGTTGTCAGCAACCGGACGGGTTTCGCCGTAGCCAACCGAGTCAACACGGCTGGATTCTACGCCGTACTGCTGGGTCAGGACTTGCTTGACAGCGTTGGCACGACGCTCGGACAGCTTCTGGTTGTAAGCGTCTGGACCCACGGAGTCAGTGTGACCTTCAACCACGGTGGTGGTTTGTGGGTACTGCTTCATGAAGTCAGCCAGGTTCTTGATGTCGCCGTAGCTGTTTGGCTTGACGACCGACTTGTCGAAGTCGAACTTGACGTCCAGCTCAACGCGAACGACTTCGGCAACAGCCGGGCAGCCGTCGGCGTCAACGGTAACGTTGGCCGGGGTGTCTGGGCACTTGTCGACGTTGTCGCAAACGCCGTCGTTGTCGGAGTCGGAGCAGACTTCAGCAACTGGAGCTGGAGCAGCAGCAACTTTGCCACCGCTGCCACCGAAGTTCAGACCAACACCAACGGATGGGCCCCACTCGGTGTTGCCGTTGTCGATGTTGTACATGGCTTCTACGCCGGCACGGGCGAAGAACATGTCGGTGATGTACCACTTGGCGCCAGCGCCAACGTTGGCGAAGGTGGAGTGGTCGCGGCCGCTACGAGTGGCCTGGCCCAGGCTCTCGTGAGCGAAACCAGCGGAAACGTACGGACGCAGAGCGTCGCCAACGGTACCGAAGTGGTAGGTAGCGTCCAGCTTGGCCTTGGAGCCTTTGATGTCCTTGTTGAAGACTTCGCCACGAGCGTTGTGGGTCTCGTTGTAGCCCAGGTCCAGGGAAACGTCGTCAGTCAGGAAGTAGCCCAGGCGAACACCAGGGTTGGTGCCGTCGTTCTTGAAGTTACGCTCGCTGTCGTAGTACTGCTTGGTAACGTTACCTTCGATTTCCACCGCGCCTTGGCCTTGAGCCAGAGCGCCGAGCGAAGTTACAGCGACGAGCGAGCCAATGGCCAAGCCCAAGGTGTTTTTCAATTTCATCCGTTAAATCCCCATCTGGTGATAGTTAAGCAGTCCCACCAACATCAAGGGGGACAACTCGACGGCAAGTCTAGCAGAACTCGCCGATTCGTTAGAGATATTTGTACGCCACTAAGTTTCATCGAGGCCGGCAAATTTCTCACGAAGCTTGTCTAGCGCGCGCTTGTAGCGCATTTTCGTCGCGCTCAGGCCCATGTGCATGATGTCGGCAATTTCCTGAAACTCCAGCTCTGCGACAAAACGCAGCACCAGGATTTCCCGGTCAATCGGGTTCACATGCACCAGCCACTTGTCCAGCCCGCCTTTTTCTTCCGGCTTTGGTGTCTTGTCTTCGGACGCCTCTTCAACAGGGTCCAGACTCAAGGCATCCATCAACCGGCGTTTACGGCGCTCCTTGCGGTACTGGGTAATGCACTCGTTGTAGGTGATGCTGTAGAGCCAGGTCTTGAACTTGGACTTACCCTCGAAGTTCTTCAGCCCGTACAGCACTTTCAGCATCACTTCCTGACAGACATCGTCCGCGTCACGGTCGTTCCCCAGATAACGCGCACAGACGTTGAACAGGGTCCGTTGGTAGCGCCGCATGAGCTCCTCATACGCGCGGGTAACGTGGTACAGCTCCTCATGCGAACGCGCCACCAACTCTTCGTCGGTGAGCTCGCGGGGGTCATAACGCATGGGCGGCGAATGAACTTTATTCAAAACGGATCTGGCCGACAGTCAGGTCAATGTCGCCGCGCGACCCCGTGGGTCGAATTTCGCGGCGGCATACATTAACAGCTTTTGTGCGGTTAGCGGCTATTGACTCGTTTCTCGAGCAGCTCGCGATTGGACAGCGACACCAGTTCGCCATCATCGGTCAGCAGCGTCGTCTTCACCGTACCGATCTCCTCGATATGCCCTTCGACCTCTCCAATCCGCACCTGCTGGCCCACCTGGTAAAGCTCGCGCACGTAAATGCCGGCCAGGATCTGCCCGGCTATTTCGCGGCTGCCAAGGCCCATGGCCAAGGCAACAGCCAGACCAACGGTAATCAGCCCAATGACGATTACGTGGTTCAGCAGGTCGGTTTTCACCTCCAGCTGGCTGATGGCTACCGAGATGCTGATGATGATCACCAGGCCCTGGGTGATACGGCCGAGGCCTGCCGAGTATTCCAGGCCGATACCTTCGGCGGCGCCACGCACCAAGCCATTGGCCACCTGGGCCAGCAGCACACCGGCCAGCAGCACCAGGGCTGCACCGAATACCTTGGGCAGGTAAAGGGCGAGCATGTCGAGGGTTGCCGAAACCCGCTCCAGGCCCAGCGATTCAGCGGCCGAAACCAGGAAGATGAGCAGCACGAACCAGTAGACGATCTTGCCGATCAGGGTCGAGATCGGCACCTGGATGCCGACCCGGCCGAGCATCTTGGTCAGGCCGGTGCCGGCCATCAGGCGGTCCAGGCCAAACTTGGCCAGCAGTTTGGACAGCAGCGTGTCGAGCAGCTTGGCCACCACGAAACCGAGCAGCACCACGACCAGCGCGCCAAACAGGTTGGGGATGAAGTTCGCTACCTTGGTCCAAAGGGCAGTCATGGCGGTGACCAGGCTCTGGGTCCAGAGATCGAGTTCCATATTCAATCGGCCTTATCTGCTTTGCTGCCGGTGGCAGCGTTGCGGGAAGAGTGTCGACGCACCGGCGCGACATGCGCCGAGCCATTGTTCACGGCGATCAGCAGCGCCTGGCTCCAGCGGCCAAGCAGGCTGAACAGATCACCCGCGCCAACCTGACGGTTGGCGGTTTTCAGTACGCGACCCAGGCAGGCAGCGTCATCCCGGTCATCCCGGTCATTGCCGGAGGGTGACGCCTTGAGCAGGTCGCGCAGGGATTCTTCAAACGGATCGTG
Source organism: Pseudomonas sp. TWI929 (assembly GCF_039673335.1). Lineage (NCBI taxonomy): Bacteria > Pseudomonadati > Pseudomonadota > Gammaproteobacteria > Pseudomonadales > Pseudomonadaceae > Pseudomonas > Pseudomonas sp. TWI929. The sequence goes on along the minus strand of NZ_JBDJLK010000018.1, from coordinate 73,862 downwards.
CATGGGCACCTCGCGCAGTGTCAGCAAGAGACGAGATGGCCGGGCGATGGGTCACACATCGCGTTGGGACGGGTGTTTCAAAATGAATGCGCAGTGGATTTTTCGCGGGCACGCCCGCTTCCACAGCAACCCCACAGAACCTGAAGACTGTGCTGTACCTGTGGGAGCGGGCGCGCCCGCGAAGAGGCCGGAACAGGTCAATCACCCTCTATACCCACCGCAACCGCCGGAACAGCCACCACTGCCCCACCGCCAGCCCTAGCACGACGATGCAGGCGAACAGGAAGCCCAAAGGGTTCTCCGCCCCCGGAATACCGCCGACATTGATGCCCAGCAGGCCAGTGATGAAGCTCATCGGCAGGAAGATGCAGGTGATGATGCCGAAGCGGTACATGGTGCGGTTCATGCGCTCGCTACGGCGGCGGTCTTCGCTTTCCAGCACCAGCGCGGCGCGCTCGCGGGCCAGCTCAAGCTCTTCAAGGTAGCGGATCAGGCTGTTGTTCAGCTCGTTCCAGTAATCGGCGTTGGCATCGGCAAACCAGCTCCATTTACTGCGTGACAGCTGGGCGTAGATCTCACGCTGCGGGGCGAGGAAACGCCGTAGCCCGGCGGCACGCCGGCGGATCTGCTGCAGGCAGCCGTTCTCCGGGGTGTACCGCTCGTCGGATTCGACCTTTTCTTCTTCCAGGTCGACCAGCTCGGACAGGTCGCTGACCAGGCCCTGGACCTTTTCGGTCAGCAGTTCGCCCATCAGCAGCAACAGCTCGGAGGCTGATTTAGGCCCCCTGCCCTGTTCCAGTTGCTGGAGAATCTCGTCACTGGCGCGCAACGGCCGCAGGCGCAACGAGATAACCCGCTGCGCCTGGGCGAAAATGCGCACCGATACCATGTCTTCGGGCTCGGCGCCCGGGTTGAGGTTGACCCCACGCAGGAACAGCAACAGCTGTTCGTCCGCCATGGGCAGCAGGCGTGGCCGGGTGTTTTCTTCCAGCAGCAACTCGCAGGCGAACTCGCTCAGGCCGCTGTCGCGCAGCAGCCAGGTGCGGGTTTGCGGATGGCTGCGGTCCCAATGCAGCCACAGGCTCTGCTCAGGTTGCAGCTGCAGGTCGTCCAGCTCGGTACGGGCAATCGAACGCGCGCCGCCTTTGCCATCGAGCACCAGGGCGTGTACCAGCCCCCACTGCGCGTTGTCTTCCTCGAACATCAAAGCTCCATCAGCGCGTGCGGCGCATCACTCCGGCATTTTCAGCGGGCTTGGCGAGACCAGCACGCCATTGTTGTCGGCATACACATACTCGCCCGGGCGGAAGGTGACACCGGCGAAGGTGACCGCCACGTTGAGGTCGCCGATGCCGCGCTTGTCGGTCTTCATTGGGTGGCTGGCCAGGGCCTGCACGCCAACGTCAGTCTGGATCAACACGTCCACGTCACGCACGCAGCCGTAGATTACCAGGCCTTCCCAGCCATTCTTGGCGGCCTTCTCGGCGAGCATGTCGCCCAGCAGGGCACGGCGCAGCGAACCACCGCCATCGACCACCAGTACCTTGCCCTTGCCATCGAGCTCGACCTGCTCCTTGACCAGCGAGTTGTCTTCGAAGCACTTGATGGTGACGATCTGGCCGCCGAACGAATCGCGGCCGCCGAAATTGCTGAACATCGGTTCCAGAACTTGTACCAGGTCCGGGTAGGCGTCACACAGGTCGGGCGTTACGTAATGCTGCATGGGAAGCTCCTGTCAGTCACAACGAAAGCGGGTATCGGCCAAGGCTACACCTTGGAGACCATTGCAGTCATCCGGGACCGGGCAGTCAGTTGTGTTTTGCCTGCACCGGCCCTATTGCCGGCACAGGCACAGCAAGATCAGCTGACCGGCACAGGCTCTGCAACCACAGTGGATGTATGCACCGGCAGCAGCGGATTGCGCAGCCAGCGCTCCACCAGCGGCCACACCTGCACCTGCGCAGCCTTGCTCACCAGCATGTCGACATGGCCAAAGGCCTCGAAACCTTCTTCACGCCCCAGCCGCAGGAACTGCTTACGCTCGCCGCCCAACTGCTCGAACAGCTTGCGGCAGGCCCACACCGGGTCTTGGAAGTCCCCGGCACCGGCCACCGCCAGCAGCGGTACATCCACTTCGGCCAGCCCCGCCCACCAATCGTTCTGCTTGTCGCCAAAGCGCCCGAACAGGCCATGCCAACGCATGCTCTCCAGTGCCAGGCCAATCGGCTCGTCCTCCGGCCCACGCTTGAAACGCGGCCCGGAGATCTGCCCCCAGCGCTTGAGCACCAGCTTCGCGCCCCAGGTCAGCGGCGGCACCTTCAACGGCCAGTAGACGCGGCTGACCTGGGTGCCGAACAGCGCCACGCTGGCCACCTGTTCGGCAGGCAGAAAACCACCGCCCAGCGCGGCTGCCAGGGTTGTGCCGCCCAGGGAGTGGCCAACCCAGTGCGGCGCCTGGCCCGCTTGCTCACACACGAATGCGGCGATCAGCGGCAGGTCATCGCGGGCATAGGCCGCAACGCTGTTGTGCTTCCAGTGGCGGTTGCGCGGCGACAGGCCGTGGCCGCGCATTTCCGGGATCCACACATCGAAGCCGGCGCGGGCGAGAAAGGCACCCAGGCCAACCCCCTTTGGCGAATACCAGAAGCGTCGATTGGAAAAACTGCCGTGCAAGAGGATGACCGGCACGCCCTGGGGCTGCCCCTGGTCGGCCAGCCCCAGGCGGGTCACGGCCAGCTCGACGCTGGGGTCAGGGCTGTTGCCGGCCTTGATCCGGTACACGTCTTCGCTGAGATCGCCGCGGCGCTCGGCACTGAGCAGGGCTACGGGAAATAGAGTGCTGCTGCTTTGCATAAGGTTGCTTGGTGCACAAAAAAGGGCGGGATCCATCACTGGAGCTCGCCCTGGAAAAAACCAGGCGGGGGTACGCCAGACGTACCCCCGCGTTTTGCTGCTTCAGGCCGCGCCTTGGCCTTCGGCCAGGTAGAACCAGGTCTCGAGTACCGAGTCCGGGTTCAGCGACACGCTGTCGATACCCTGCTCCATCAGCCACTTGGCCAGGTCCGGGTGGTCCGATGGGCCTTGGCCGCAGATGCCGATGTACTTGCCAGCCTTGTTGCACGCGGCAATGGCGTTGGCCAGCAGCTTCTTCACGGCCGGGTTACGCTCGTCGAACAGGTGGGCGATGATGCCCGAGTCACGGTCCAGGCCCAGGGTCAGCTGGGTCAGGTCGTTGGAACCGATCGAGAAGCCGTCGAAGTATTCCAGGAACTCTTCGGCGAGGATGGCGTTTGACGGCAGTTCGCACATCATGATCACGCGCAGGCCGTTGTCGCCGCGGGCCAGGCCGTTTTCGGCAAGCAGGTCGACAACCTGGCTGGCTTCGCCCAGGGTGCGCACGAACGGCACCATGATCTCGACGTTGGTCAGGCCCATCTCGTTGCGCACGCGCTTCAGGGCACGGCATTCGAGCTCGAAGCAGTCACGGAACGATTCACTGATGTAACGCGAAGCACCGCGGAAGCCCAGCATCGGGTTTTCTTCTTCCGGCTCGTACAGCTTGCCGCCGATCAGGTTGGCGTACTCGTTGGACTTGAAGTCCGACAGGCGCACGATGACCTTTTTCGGGTAGAAGGCCGCGGCCAGGGTGCTGATGCCCTCGACCAGCTTCTCGACATAGAAGCCGACCGGGTCGTTGTAGCCAGCGATGCGCTTGTCGACGCTGTCTTTCAGGTCGGCAGGCAGGCCTGCGTAGTTCAGCAGCGCCTTGGGGTGCACACCGATCATGCGGTTGATGATGAACTCCAGGCGCGCCAGGCCGACACCGGCGTTGGGCAGCTGGGCGAAGTCGAAGGCGCGGTCCGGGTTGCCGACGTTCATCATGATCTTGAACGGCAGGTCAGGCATGGCATCGACCGAGTTCTGCTTGATGTCGAAGCCCAGCTCACCTTCGAAGATGAAGCCGGTGTCGCCTTCGGCGCAGGAAACAGTCACGCCCTGGCCGTCTTTCAGCACCTGGGTGGCGTTGCCGCAACCGACCACGGCCGGAATGCCCAGCTCACGGGCGATGATCGCTGCGTGGCAGGTACGGCCACCGCGGTTGGTGACGATGGCGCTGGCGCGCTTCATCACCGGCTCCCAGTCTGGGTCGGTCATGTCGGAAACCAGCACGTCGCCCGGCTGGACCTTGTCCATTTCCGATACGTCGTTGATCACGCGGACCTTGCCGGCGCCGATGCGCTGGCCAATGGCACGGCCTTCGACCAGTACGGTGCCCTTTTCCTTCAGCAGGTAGCGCTCCATGACATTGGCGCTGGAGCGGCTCTTCACCGTCTCAGGGCGCGCCTGGACGATGTACAGCTTGCCGTCGTCACCGTCCTTGGCCCACTCGATGTCCATCGGGCGCTGGTAGTGCTGCTCGATGATCATCGCTTGCTTGGCCAGTTCGCTGACCTCGGCATCGCTCAGGCAGAAGCGCGCGCGCTCGGCGCGGTCCACTTCGACAGTCTTGACCGAACGGCCGGCCTTGGCTTCTTCGCCATAGACCATCTTGATCGCCTTGCTGCCCAGGTTACGGCGCAGGATGGCCGGGCGGCCGGCCTGCAGGGTGTTCTTGTGCACGTAGAATTCGTCAGGGTTGACCGCACCCTGCACCACGGTTTCGCCCAGGCCGTAGGCACCGGTGATGAACACCACGTCGCGGAAGCCCGACTCGGTGTCGAGGGTGAACATGACGCCGGCGGTACCGGTTTCCGAGCGGACCATGCGCTGCACGCCGGCAGACAGGGCGACCAGCTTGTGGTCGAAGCCCTGGTGCACGCGGTAGGCGATGGCACGGTCGTTGAACAGCGAGGCGAACACTTCCTTGGCAGCGCGGATCACGTTGTCGACGCCGCGGATATTGAGGAAGGTTTCCTGCTGGCCGGCGAACGAGGCGTCTGGCAGGTCTTCGGCGGTGGCCGAGGAACGCACGGCAACGGCCATGTTGTCGTTGCCGGCAGCCATGGCGGCGAAGGCCGTGCGGATTTCTGCATCCAGGCGGGCCGGGAAATCGGCTTCCATGACCCACTGGCGAATCTGCGCGCCGGTCTTGGTCAGGGCGTTGATGTCATCCACGTCGAGGGCGTCGAGCGCGGCGTGAATCTTGTCGTTCAGACCACTCTGTTCGAGAAAATCGCGGTACGCCTGCGCCGTAGTGGCAAAGCCGCCCGGCACCGATACACCAGCACCGGCAAGGTTGCTGATCATCTCGCCCAGGGATGCGTTCTTGCCCCCCACATGCTCCACATCATGGACGCCGAGCTTATCGAGGGAAACTACGTACTCTACCAAGGTGATCTCTCCACTAACTGTGTTGGAAAAGCTCAAAAGGCGCCCGCCTGTCTTCTGTGACTTGGCCGGGCGTTTGTGGCCTGTACCTGGAAAATAGGCTCTGCAAATGTGGCAGAATGTCGACAGCCGCATTCGGCAAACCGAACTTATCATATCCAAGAATCGTCATCAGCTTAAGGCCCAGATCGCAAATGAAACGAACCGCGTTCTTCATCTCCGACGGCACCGGTATCACTGCCGAAACCCTGGGCCAGAGTCTGCTCGCGCAATTCGAGAGCATTCCGTTCAACAAATTCACCCGTCCCTACATCGATTCACCCGACAAAGCACGGACCATGGTCCAGCAAATCAACGCTGCGGCCGAGCGCGACGGTGTGCGCCCGATCATCTTCGACACCATCGTCAACCAGGACATCCGTGAGATCCTGGCGACGTCGAATGGCTTCATGATCGACATCTTTTCTTCGTTTTTATCCCCGCTTGAACAGGAATTGACTGCCCATTCGTCGTATTCCGTGGGTAAATCGCACTCGATTGGCGGCAATTCCAACTACATGGAGCGCATCGAGGCGGTGAATTTCGCCCTGGACAACGACGATGGCGCGCGCACCCACTACTACGACAAAGCCGACCTGATCCTGGTCGGCGTGTCGCGCTGCGGCAAGACCCCAACCTGCCTGTACATGGCCATGCAGTTCGGCATCCGCGCCGCCAACTACCCGCTGACCGAGGACGACATGGAGCGCCTGCAGCTGCCGGCGGTGCTGAAAAAGCACCAGAGCAAGCTGTTCGGCCTGACCATCGACCCCGACCGCCTCACCGCCATCCGCCACGAGCGCAAGCCCAACAGCCGCTATTCCAGCTTTGCCCAGTGCGAGTTCGAGGTGCGCGAGGTGGAGAACCTGTTCCGCCGGGAGAACATTCCCAACATCAATTCCACGCATTTTTCGGTGGAGGAGATTTCGGCGAAGATTCTGGTGGAGAAAGGGGTGGAGCGGCGGTTCAAGTAAACCTGTACCCGCGAAGAGGCCGGTACAGGAATACAAAAAAGCCCCGGCTTCGCTGCCGGGGCTTTTTCATTTCAGGTTAAGCCTCAGGATGGCACCGCTGCCGCCTGCCCGCTCATGGCCAGGTCGACCAACTCGCGGTTGGCCACCGCGTACATCGCATAGTCGGTACCGGTGGCATTGCGCAGGTCGTCGAGCATGGCGCGCCAGCGCTCCACCATCACCCGGTGCTGCTCGGCCCACAGCGCCACACGGGCATCCATGTCTTCCGGCGCATCGGCCATCTGCAATACCGAGATGGTTATCGCCCGCTGCTGCAGGTCGATGTCGTCGCGGAACGACTCGCGAGCCAGCGCTTGCCAGTTGTTCTCCACCGACAGGTTGCTGATTTCCTGCAAGTACCAGGTCAGGTCCAGCGCGCTGCCCACGGCGAAGAACGCCTTGGCCACCTGCGCCGGGTCATGGCCGGTCACGTCGGCCGCTTCGATGATCGGCAGCAGGGTGTACAGGTGGCTGGTACCCGCCACCATGCGCGCCAGCAACTCCGGTACACCGGCCTCGACAAAGCCCTGGTAGCGCACCATCCAGCGTTCGCGGGTCGGGCCTTCGAGCAGCTCGTCGAGCTTGAGCCCCAGTTGCGCGATCTTCGGCCCGAAGTGCGCGGTGTCGCGCCCGGCATCCTGCTCGTTACGCCGGCTACGCAGGAACCAGCGGGTGGCACGGCGGCCCAGGCGCATCAGCTCGTCCATCAAGGTCAGCTGGATTTCCGCCGGCACCTGGTAGTCCAAGGCTTCGATCTGGCGGAACCAGTGCGGCAGGTGGAAGATGTCGCGCACGATCACATAGGCCCCGGCCACGTTGGCCGGGCTCATGCCGGTCGACTCCTTCAGGCGCTGGACGAAGGTGATGCCCATGTTGTTGACCAGGTCGTTGGCGATCTGGGTGCTGACGATTTCGCGCTTCAGGCGGTGACGGCGCATGGAGTCGGCGAACTTGCTGACCAGCGACGGCGGGAAGGCGGTTTCCATGTCGCGGGTCAGGTAGTCGTCGTCCGGCACCAGCGACTTGAGCAGCTGCTCCTTGAGGTCGATCTTGCTGTACGAGATCAGCACCGACAGCTCGGCGCGGGTCAGGCCCTGGCCGGCAGCCAAACGCTCGGCCAGCTGCTCTTCGGACGGCAGGAACTCGATGGCGCGGTCCAGCTTGCCCCGCGCTTCCAGGTCGGCCATCAGGCGCTTGTACTCGGCAATCCGCTCGCGGGCGCGGCGGGCAGCCAACGACAGCGCCTGGGTCTGCTTGTAGTTGTTGCCCAGCACCAGGCCGGCCACTTCGTCGGTCATGCTGCCCAGCAGCTGGTTGCGCTGCTTCTCGGTCATGTCGCCACCCTGCACCACTTCGTTGAGCAGGATCTTGATGTTGACCTCGTGGTCGGAGCAGTCCACGCCGCCAGCGTTGTCGATGAAGTCGGTGTTGGTGGCACCGCCGTTGAGGCCGAACTCGACCCGGCCCAGCTGGGTCATGCCCAGGTTGCCGCCCTCGCCCACCACCTTGCAACGCAATTCATTGCCGTTGACCCGCAGCGCGTCGTTGGCCTTGTCGCCGACATCGGCGTGGCTTTCAGTGCTGGCCTTGACGTAGGTACCGATACCGCCGTTCCACAGCAGGTCTACCGGTGCCTTGAGCAGGGCATTGAGCAGCTCGGTCGGGGTCAGGCGGTCGGCTTCGATGGCGAAGCGTTCTTGCATCTGCGGGCTGATGGCGATGCTCTTGGCACTGCGCGGGAAGATCCCGCCGCCTTCGGACATGATGCTGGTGTCGTAGTCGCTCCAGGCCGAACGCGGCAGGTCGAACAGGCGCTTGCGCTCGGCAAAGCTTGCGGCCGGCTCCGGGTTCGGGTCGATGAAGATGTGCAAGTGGTTGAACGCCGCCACCAATTGCAGCTTGTCGGACATCAGCAGGCCGTTGCCAAACACGTCGCCGGCCATGTCGCCCACGCCAATGACGGTGATCGGGTCTTGCTGCACGTTGATGCCGCGCTCGCGGAAGTGGCGCTGCACGCCCACCCAGGCGCCACGCGCGGTAATGCCCATCTTCTTGTGGTCGTAACCGGCCGAGCCGCCCGAGGCAAACGCATCGCCCAGCCAGAAACCGTAGTCGATGGCGATGCCGTTGGCGATGTCGGAGAACGTCGCGGTGCCTTTGTCGGCCGCCACCACCAGGTACGGGTCGTCTTCGTCGTGGCGCACCACGTTGGCCGGCGGCACCACGCCACCGTCCTTGAGGTTGTCGGTGATGTCGAGCAGGCCGGAAATGAAGATGCGGTAGCACGCCACGCCTTCGGCGGCGATCTCGTCACGGCTGCCGCCCAGTGGCAGGCGGCGCGGCAGGAAGCCGCCTTTGGCGCCGACCGGCACGATCACCGAGTTCTTCACTTGCTGGGCTTTTACCAGGCCCAGCACCTCGGTGCGGAAGTCTTCCTCGCGGTCGGACCAGCGCAAGCCGCCACGCGCGACGTTGCCAAAGCGCAGGTGCACGCCCTCGACCCGTGGCGAGTAGACGAAGATCTCGAACTTGGGTACCGGCTTGGGCAGCTCGGGGATCAGCTTGGGGTTGAACTTGAAGCTGAAGTACGACTTGTTCTGGCCATTGGCGTCCGGCTGGTAGAAGTTGGTGCGCAGGGTGGCCTTGATCAGGTCCAGGTAGCGGCGCAGGATGCGGTCTTCGTTGAGTACCTGCACATCGTCCAGCGCAGTCAGGATGGCCTGTTCCAGGCGCAACTGCTTGTCATCCAGGTCGTCCTGGGTGAGCTTGCGCGCCAGGTAGAAGCGGGTCTTGAACAACCGGGTCAACTCGCGGGCGATGTCGGTGTGGTTGTTCAGGGTGCTGGCGATGTAGCCCAGGTCGAAGCCCAGGCGGATTTGCTTCAGGTAACGGGCGTAAGCGCGCAGCAGCGCCACGTCGCGCCATGGCAGGCCGGCCGTCAGCACCAAGCGGTTGAACGCGTCGTTTTCGGCATCGCCGCGGACGATGTGGATGAAGGCGTCCTGCAGGGTGTCGTTGAGTTGCTGGATATCCAGGCTCAGGCCTTCGCTGTAGGTGAAGGCGAAGTCGTGGATCCAGTACTCGCGGCCGCTGGCATGGCGTACCCGGTACGGGAACTCGCCGAGTACGCGCAGGCCGAGGTTTTCCAGGATCGGCAACACGTCGGACAGCGCCAGCGGGGTATCGGCGTGGTACAGCTTGCAGTGCAGGATGCGCTCGCCGGCCTGGGTCAGCGGTTGATAGAAGCTCATTGCCAGCGGCTTGCTTTCCGACAGGCCCAGCACATGCTGCAGGTCGACCACTGCCGAGTGCGCGGCAAAGCGCTCGCGGTAGCCGGCGGGGAAGCCTTTGGGGAAGTCGGCGAGGATATTGGTGCCCTGGGCTTCACCGAAGTTCTCGATCACCAGTGCCGAGTAGTCGTCATGCCAGGAGCGACAGGCCTGGATCACTTCACGTTCCAGCTGCTGCGGGTCGATGTCGATGCGGTTCTTCGGGTCTACCCGCAGAATCAGTTGCACACGGGCCAGCACCGATTCGGAGAAGAAGGTCCAGAACTCGCAGTCGCTGGCCTTCAGGCGCTCCATCAGCACTTGCTGGATCTTCTGCCGTACTTCGGTGGAGTAGATTTCCCGCGGCACATAGGCCAGGCAGTAGCAGAAGCGACCGTACGGGTCCTTGCGCAGGAACACGCGAATCTTGTTGCGCTCCTGGATCTGCACGATGGCCATGACGGTGCTGAACAACTCGTCGACCGGCGTCTGGAACAGGTCGTCGCGCGGTAGCACTTCCAGCACCTGGGCCAGTTCCTTGCCCAGGTGGGCCTTGGGATCGAAGCCCGAGCGGCGCTCGACTTCAGTAACCTTCACGCGGATATACGGAATGGCATGCACGCTTTCGCCATACACCGACGAGGTGTACAGGCCCATGAAGCGGTGTTCCTTGATTACCTTGCCATCGGCGTTCAGCTGGCGGATCGACACGTAGTCCGGGTAAGCCGGACGGTGCACGCGGCTGGGCAGCGCGGCCTTGGCGAACGACAGCAGCAGCGGCTCGTTGAGGTAGGCCACGGCGTAGTCTTCGATACGCAGCTCATCGGCGGTCAGGCCCACGCGCAGGCGGCGCGGCAGGCCGAGGAACGACTGCTCGTCGTAGACCATCTGGCCACCGTCGGCATCGCCCTTGACGGTGAATTCTTCATAACCCAGGAAGGTGAAGTGGTTGTCCAGCAGCCATTCAAGGAAGGCCTTGACCTCGCCCTTTTCGTGTTGCGCCGGGCCGAAGGCGGTCTGTTCCACCTCCGCCACCACTTCACGCAGTTTGGCCTTCATCGGCTCGAAGTCGGCGACCACCACGCGCACTTCGGCCAACACCTGCTCGATCTCACGGGCCAGTACCGTCAGCTCGGCAGCGTTGGCGCAACGGTCGATCTCCAGGTACATCAGCGACTCATGGCGCACGCCCTCGCCCTGGGTGCCCTTGGGCAGCAGCTCCAGCAGTTCGCCCTTGGCGCCACGGCGTACGCTGAGCACGGTGGTCTGCAGGGTGTGGATGCTGTAGCCGCGGCGGTTGAGCTCGGTGCGTACCGAGTCGACCAGGAACGGCAGGTCGTGGTGCAGCACTTCGACCACGGTGTGGGTCGACTGCCAGCCATTGCGTTCGTAATCAGGGTTGTACACCCGTACTTGCGGGTATTCGGGGTCGAAACGTTCGATGATGCGCCAGGCTGACAGGGTGCAGCCGGCCAGGTCGGAAAGCCTGCGCTGGGTGAGTTCGTCCAGAGAGATGATGCCGAAGAACTGCTCGGCGAATAGCGCCACTTGTGGCAGGGACTGTTCGCTGATGTGCTGCGCCAGGGCCGCTTGCAGTTGATGCTGGAAGTCGGCTTTGCTGGCTGCGGTGAAGAACGCCATCTGTGGTACTCCGCTTGGGCATTGTAATAGTTGAAGCGTCGCTGCGTGCGCCGTGTACGGATCAACGATAGCCAACCCGTGGCAAGGCGGACGGTAAAACCAGGCGTTGAACGTGCGCAGGCACGCCCAGGGCTCGCCGAAGCTTAACGACTGATCGGTCATCAAGGCTTGCAGCGCTGCGACAATTTCGGTCAAGGGGCGGTAACTTTACGTTTATGGATGTACGCAAGACTGTCAGAATTCCCTTCCGTTTCCTTTGATCCGAGCCTTGTCCATGCAAATCAACACTGCCCTGCTGTTCGCCACCCCTTGCGATGATGAGGAAGACAACATGGCGACCCTGTGCTGCCACAGCGACAAGGGCCAGATGTTCTTGCTTACCCGCTACCCGGACGAAGACACCGTCGACCTGACCCTGGATGACGAGCCTTCGACGCTGGATGGGCTGAAAGTGACCTTGAGTGCCAAGCGCCTGCTGATCGAAGTGGCCGCTGGCGACCGCGATGCGCTGAAGGGCGATGAGGTGCTGGAGATCAACCTGACCAGCGATTTGAGTGACATGGATGAGGTGAAGGAGACCCTGGAGAACATCCTCGACGGTACCGGCACCTTTGTCTGCGAGCTTTAGGCCTTCACACGCCAGGAAGCGAGAGCGCGGTCCCTGTGGGAGCGGCCTTGTGTCGCGAAAGGGCCGCACAGCGGCCCCAGCATTTTTGGCTGCGAAGCTGAAACCCTGGGGCCGCTACGCGCCCCTTTCGCGACACAAGGCCGCTCCCACAATGATCATGCCAGCGCTTGTTGCATTGCTTTAGCCTGTTGCCGCAACGCCTCACAAAACGGCTCCACCGCCGCCGAAGCCGGCCGGTGGTCCGGGCGTATCAGCATCACCTGGTACGGCACCGACACCCGCAAGCGGCGGATCGGCAACCCGCCCTGCGCTGCCTCCAAGCCGCTCAGCGGGTTGATGATCGCCACCCCCAAACCCTGCCGCACCATGGCGCACACCGAGGCGGCACTGGTGGTCTCGATGACCGTACGACGGTTCACCCCCGCTGCGCGGAAGTGCTGGTCCAGGCGCTGCCGGTAGGTGTCCAGGCTGGCCAGGTTGATGAAGTCGACCTCGTGGAAATCGCTCAACTCCAGCTCGGCCTTGGCCTGCAAGGGGTGAAGCTCGGGCAGCACACACACCATGTTGGCGCTGAACAGCAGTTCGCCATAAGCGCCGCGCGGTATCTGCTCGACCTCGGTCAGGCCCAGGTCATGCTGCTGGGCAACCAGTGACTCCTCCAGCAACGGCGACTCCTGCGCCAGGATGCTCACGCTCACGCCCCGGTGCTGCTGGTGAAAGCGCTGGCAGGCCTTGGGCAGCAACGTCTGGGAAAACAGCGGCAGGCAGGTGATCGCCAACCGGCCCTGCTCGAAATTGCGAATGGCCTGGGCAAAGCGGTCGATCCGCTCCAGGCCGACGTAGGCGCGTTCGACCTCTTCGATCAACAGCAACGCCTGGGCCGTCGCCACCAGGCGCCCGCCCTCGCGCTCGAACAGGTTCAGCCCGGTCACTTGCTCCAGCCGCGCCAGCTCGCGGCTGACGGTGGGCTGCGAGGTGAACAGCAGGCGTGCCGCACCGGTGACGCTGCCGGCGGCCATGATGGCGCGAAATACTTCGATATGGCGGACGGAGAGTTTCACGACAATGCCCTGCGGGATGACAATAGCCATATCAGATATGAATGGCTGACAGAAAAATAGCTATTTTTCTGAATCCATAGTTTGGCTCATCCTCGTGGCCTTCTTTATATGACTTGAGTAGTGCCACCATGACTGCAACCTTCACCCTCCTGGCCGAGGCGGTCCGCCAGCACGGCTCGCCGCTGTGGGCCTACGACGCCAGCACCATCGCCGAGCGTGTCAAGCAACTGAAGGTATTCGACACCGTGCGCTTCGCCCAGAAAGCCAACCCCAACCTGCACGTGCTGCGCCTGATGCGCGGCCATGGCCTGGTGCTGGACGCGGTATCGCTGGGCGAAATGGAGCGGGCCTTTGCAGCAGGTGCGAGCGTTGACGGCGACCCCGCTGGCGTGGTGCTGACCTGCGACGCGCTGGATCGGCCTACCCTGGAGCGGGTGGTGGCAGAGAAAATCGAAGTCAACGCCGGCTCCATCGACATGCTGCGCCAGCTGGGTGAACGCTCCCCCGGCCACCGTGTATGGATCCGCATCAACCCCGGCTTCGGCCACGGCCACAGCCGCAAGACCAACACCGGCGGTGAGAACAGCAAGCACGGCATCTGGCATGAAGAGCTGGACGAGGCGCTGGCATGCATCAAGGCCCATGGCCTGCACCTGGTGGGCGTGCACATGCACATTGGCTCCGGGGTGGATTACCAGCATCTGGAGCAGGTAGCCCGGTCGATGATCGAGCTGATCGGCCGCCTGGGCGTGGACATCGAGGCCTTCTCCATCGGCGGCGGGCTTTCCACCCCCTACCGCAGCACCGACAAACCGGTCGATTTGCAGCGCTATGCCCAGACCTGGGCGGTGGCTCGCAAGGAAATCGAAGCGATGCTCGGCCACCCGGTGCGCATGGAAATCGAACCCGGGCGCTTCCTGGTGGCCGAGTCGGGTTACCTTGTGGCCGAGGTGCGCGCCGTGAAACAGGTAGGGCGCAATACATTCGTCATGATCGACGCCGGCTTTAACGACCTGATGCGCCCGGCGATGTACGGCGCCTACCACGGCATGACCTTGCTCAATGCCAACGGCCAGCCGGTCGACCGCCCGCGTCAGCCAACCGTGGTGGCCGGGCCGCTGTGCGAATCGGGTGACGTGTTCACCCAGGATGACCAGGAACTAACCCCGCAAGACCTGCCTCAGGCACAGGTGGGCGACCTGCTGGTGATTCACGATGCCGGGGCCTATGGCGCGTCGATGTCGTCGAACTACAACAGCCGGCCGCTGCTGCCGGAGTTCCTGATCGAAAACGGGGCGCTGCGGATGATCCGCCGGCGGCAGACGGTGCAGGACCTGCTGAGCCTGGAGGCGGGGTTCTAAACACCGTTCACCAAGCCTGCGCGCAACCATTGTGGGAGCGGCCTTGCGTCGCGATTGGGCTGCATAGCAGCCCCACAAATGTTGCCGTGCTGCCGAAACCCGGGGCCGCGTTGCGGCCCTATCGCGACGCAAGGCCGCTCCCACAGGGTGTGTACCCACGCGCCATCCTTGCATTCGGCCCTCCCTCTCGCGACAATGCGATCAATTCCCATTAATATTGCGGTCTTGACGCCATGTCGACGCTCGATCCCCAGGCCCTGCACCAGCTGTACAGCGAAAACAACAGCTGGCTGAAGGGCTGGCTACGCGCCCGGCTGGGCAATGCCGCCGATGCTTCAGACCTGGCGCACGATACCTTCCTGCGGGTCATGACCGCGCGCAACCCGTTGCCGATCCGCGAACCGCGCAGCTACCTCAGCGCCATCGCCCGCTCGCTGCTGATCGACAAAGTCCGTCGCCGCACCATCGAGCAGGCTTACCTGCAGGCCCTGGCCCTGCGCCCGGAGCCGGTGGAGGTCTCGCCCGAGGTGCGCTTGTCGATCATCGAAATGCTGGTAACAGTAGACAGCCTGCTTGACGAACTCGGCGCCAAGACCCGCGCCATCTTCCTTGCCGTGCAATTGGAAGGCCTGACCTACGGGGCGGTGGCCGAGCGCTTCGGTGTGTCGGTCACTACGGTGAAGAACCACCTGATCAAGGCCATGACCCGCTGCCTGCTGGCGGTCGAAGGCTGAGCGCCATGGACCTCAAGATACTGGAAGCCGCTGCCACCTGGTATGTGCAGCTCAACGACGGCGCCAGCAGCGAAGCCCGTACCCAGGCCTGGCGGCAGTGGCTGCAAGCCAGCCCGCAACACGCTGCAGCCTGGGCGCGCGTGGAAAAACTGCAGCAGCAATGGGCCACGGTGCCGCCACAAGCAGCGCTGTCCAGCCTTGGCGCAGCCCAGGCGCAGCGGCGTGACGTACTGAAAGTACTGGGCCTGCTGGTCGCCATGGGTGGTGGCAGCTGGCTGGCGGCCGAACAGGCGCCCTATCGTGCACTGCTGGCCCAACTGCGCACCGGCACCGGCGAACGGCGCACCGTGCAGCTCGACGACGGCTCGCAGCTGGAGCTGAACGTGGGTACCGCGCTGGACGTGCGCTATGACGCCAAGGTACGGGCTATCGAACTGTTCCAGGGTGAAATCCTGGTCAGGCCGGTCAGCGACATGCAGCAACGCCCGTTCATTGTGCATACCGAGGACGGCAGCATGCTTGCCCGCAGTAGCGAATTCAGTGTCCGTAAGCTGGCGCAGCAGACTCGCGTGGGCGCGCTGCAGGCCAGCGTCGAGGTTCGCCCGCAACGCCACCTTGACCGGATGCTGCAACTGCAAGCCGGGCAGCAGGTGAGTTTTGGCCGGGATGACTTCGCCAGCCCCCATGCGCTGCCCGCCGATTCGACTGCTTGGCTGCAGGGCATGTTGAGCGTGAACGATTGGTGCCTGGGCGATTTCATCAAAGAGCTGGGGCGCTATCGGCCAGGCGTGCTGCGCTGTGCTGCATCGATCCAGGCCATGAGTATTTCCGGCGCATTCCGCATCGACGATACCGATATCGCCTTGGCCAACCTGCCGAAAACGCTGCCCGTGAGGGTGCGTTACCTCAGCCGTTACTGGGTGAGCGTGGAGCCTGCCTGAACATCAGGCGAAAAAACTTTCAGCGAAATCTTGCTGATTTCGATTCTCGTCCGTCCCTGACACAAGCCGCGACGACAGCGACTTTCTGCCATGACTCGGAAGGATCACGTAATGCCCCACCTGCACCTTACCCCTGCAAACAAGCTAGGCCAGGCCGTACGCCTGGTGTTGTTCGGCATGTCCCTGGCCAGCGCGCCGGCGTTGCTGCTAATGCCCGCCCAGGCCATGGCCCAGAGCCAGACTGCCTTCCATGTCGCCGCTGGACCATTGGGCAATGCCATCACCCAGTTTGGCGTGCAGGCGGGCGTGACCATTTCGTTCGACACCGCGCAGACGCGCAACCTCACCAGCACCGGCCTGGACGGCAGCTATAGCGTCGAGGAAGGGCTCATGCGCTTGCTGGGCAACAGTGGCTTGCAGGCGCAACGCCAAGGCAACGGCGGCTATGTGCTGGTGCCTGCCGATAACGGCTCAGCAATGGAACTGGGGCCACTGAACATCGACGCCAACCGGCTGGATGCTACAAGCGAGGGCACCCAGTCGTACACAGCCCGCGCGGTCACCATCGGCAAGGGCGTGCACACGCTGAAGGAAACCCCGCAGTCGGTTACCGTGATGACCCGCAAGATGCTTGACGACCAGAACCTCAACACCTTGGAGCAGGTGCTGGACA
This sequence comes from Pseudomonas sp. TWI929, assembly GCF_039673335.1. Lineage (NCBI taxonomy): Bacteria > Pseudomonadati > Pseudomonadota > Gammaproteobacteria > Pseudomonadales > Pseudomonadaceae > Pseudomonas > Pseudomonas sp. TWI929. The sequence goes on along the minus strand of NZ_JBDJLK010000018.1, from coordinate 57,174 downwards.
AAACCCCGGGCATTACCGTGTACGACTCGCCCATGGGTGGCAAGTATTTCTATTCCCGCGGGTTCAACCTTGACGGCCAGTACCAGTACGATGGCGTACCGCTGGATGTGGGCGGCAACTACGTGCAGGCCAACAGCTTTTCCAGCGATATGGCGTTCTATGACCGCGTCGAGATTCTCAAGGGGGCGGCGGGCATGATGAAGGGCTCCGGCTCCTCAGCTGGTGGTGTCAACTTTGTGCGCAAGCGCGGCCAGGACAAGGCCGCGACCACTGTCACCCTGTCTGCCGGCAGCTGGGACAATTACCGTGGCCAGGTTGATGTAGGCGGCCCGCTCAACGATTCGGGGACCGTACGAGGCCGCGCCGTGGCAGCACTTCAGGACCGCCAGTACTTCTACGACACGGCCAAGCGCCAGGACCAGGTGCTGTACGGCGCCATTGACTGGGATGTATCCGCCGACACCACCCTGGGCTTCGGTCTGGCCTATGAGGACGTCGATGCCACGCCGTGTTACCACGGTTTGCCACGCTACGCCGATGGCAGCGACCTAAAGCTGTCGCGCTCCACTTGCCTGGGCGCCAGCTGGAACGACTTGCAAAGCCAGCGCATCACCGGTTTTGCCGACCTCAAGCACCGCTTCAACGATGACTGGACGCTGAACTTCGCCTCGGTCTACACCCACAACAACCAGAACATCGAATACGGCTATGCCGAAGGTTCGGTACCGGTGGGTGCCAGCAGCGCCAGCATGGGCCGTTATGCAGGCCGCTTCGACTACGATCAGGACGACTACGGCTTCGATAGCTACGTCGATGGCAAGTTCGAGGCGTTCGGCCTGCAGCACGAGCTGATCATCGGCGCCAACGCCAGCCGGCAGAAGACCCATGACTACTTCGCGCTGATGCGCCTGGACGGCAGTCAGAATCCGTTCAATCCATCTTCGGACTTCCCGCATCCGTCCAAGGCCGACTACCTGGCCAGCCCACTGCGCGGCGGCAGCATTCCAACCGACTCCACCACTACCCAGCAGGGCACTTACGCCAACCTGCGCCTGAAGCTGGCAGAACCGCTGACACTGGTGCTAGGTGCACGGGTCAGTTGGTACCGCAACAAGAGCGACTCGGAGTTCGTGCACAACCGTGCCCAGGAAAACGGCCAGGTCACACCATTCGCCGCCGTGCTGTATGACCTGAACGAGCAGTGGACCGCCTACACCAGCTACGCCGACATCTTCCAGCCGCAAAGCAACCTGGTGAATGCCGAGGGCCAGTCGCTGCAGCCCAAGACCGGCGCCAACTATGAAGTAGGCATCAAGGGCGAGCTGCTGCAAGGCGCGCTGAACACCTCGTTCAACCTGTTCCGCACCATCGAAAATCACCGCGCGGAAACCGACTATGTCGACACCTGCACTCAGTCGGGCGACGGCTTCTGCTACACCGACAGCGGCAAGGTCCGTGCCCAGGGTTTCGAGGCCGAGATCAGCGGCTCGCCGATCGAGCGCCTGCAACTGCTGGCGGGCTACACCTACACCCAGACCAAGTACCTGAAAACCATCAACGACACCGACCCGACCGAGCTGAACTTCACCTCCAGCTTCATCCCGCGGCATATGCTCAAGGTGTGGGGTGACTACCAGCTGGACGGCGCGCTTGACCGCTGGACCGTAGGTGCCGGCCTGAACAGCCAGAGCGAGAACTTCCGCACCACCCGCGGCACCCGCGTCGAGCAGGCGGGCTACACCGTGTGGAACGGCCGCGTGCAGTATCGCCTCGACCAGAACTGGACCGTCGCCGTCAACGGCAACAACCTGTTCGACAAGAAGTATTACTCCACCATCGGTGCGCCGGCATGGGGCAACTTCTATGGCGAACCGCGCAATTTCATGGTGACGCTGCAAGGTGCGTTCTGACACCACCCGAACGTGGCGCAGCCTCTGTGGGAGCGGGCGCGCCCGCGAAGAATTCAACGCGGTGTATGGCACCGGCTGCGCCGGTGTTCGCGGGCTCGCCCACAGAGGTCCCTGTGAACTGCGCGAAGTGGCGCGATCCCATGCGAACCTTGCCTGATTCTGCAAGCGTACGCTGCGATCAGCCCATGCCAGCTTCACGCACACCGCCCATGTAGTGTTCCAGGCGGCTACGCAGCCAGCGTTCGGCAGGGTCGCTGTCGGTGGTGCTCAACCAGACCATGGCCAGCTCCAGTGCCGTGGTTTCGAACGGCAGTTGTTCGGCCTGCAGGTTGCCCCAGCGCTCCATGCCCTGGGCGGCGTAGTCCGGGCAGCACGCCAGCAGGTCGGTACCAGCCAGTATCGCCGGCAGCGAGCTGAACTGCGGCACCGACAACACCACCTTGCGCTCGCGGCCGATCTCTTTCAGCCAGTCATCAACCACCCCCTGGGTGTTGGCGGTTGGCGACACCTGTACGTGCGGGCGCTCGCAAAACTCATCCAGCGTCAGCGGCGTGGCCGACTTGTCGGCGCGCACCACCCTGCCCTGCATGGTGCGCAGCACCTTGCGCTTGGCGTTGGCCGGCAACCCCTTGGTCTGGCTGATGCCGACCGTTACATCGCCCGCCGCCAGCAGGTCGGGGATGCGCCAGTAATCAACATGCTGCACCACCACTACCACATTTGGCGCCTCCACCCGCAGCGCCCTCAGCAGGGGTGGCAACAACCCCGACTCGACGTCATCGGACAAACCGATACGGAAGGTCATCTTGCTGGTCAGCGGGTCAAAATCATGGGTCAGGCTGAGGGCGACAGACATCGCATCCAGCGCCGGGGTGAGGTACTTGATGACTTCTTCGGCCCGGGCCGAGGGCTCCATGCGGTTGCCCACACGGACCAGCAGCGGGTCGTTGAACATTGCCCGCAACCTGGCCAGTGCGGCACTGACCGTGGGTTGGGCGACGAACAGTTTTTCTGCAGCACGTGTGAGGTTGCGCTCCTGCATCAGGGCTTCGAACACCACCATCAGGTTGATATCGGCTTTGCGCAGTTCGTTTCGGTTCATTGACGCTCCCGGCCCGGGTTCTTGTTGTGCGGATTCAATTCCAGCATCGACAAGAATCCTGGTCGAGTCAAAGCCTGCAACCCGGCAAGCACGGCCCCCGCCTGTAGAAGCGGTCTTTGTGGGAGCAGGCATGCCCGCGAACACCGGCGCAGCCGGTGCCAGCCAACGCGTTGAATTCTTCGCGGGTACGCTCGCTCCCACAGGATATGTGTAAAGCCCCCATAACTCCTGCCCCCACGGCTGTTACTCTGTCACCGATGAAATTTGCGAGACAGACCAAAGGTATGAACCCGACGCGCTATACCACCGTGGCAAAGGATTTGATGGAAGGTATCGCCAGCGGCCGCTACCCGGTGGGCAGCCTGCTGCCGACCGAGTTCGAGCTGTGCGACCTTTACGGTGTAAGCCGGCATACGGTGCGCGCAGCGATCGACCAGCTGCTCAACCAGGGGCTGGTGTCGCGGCGCAAGCGCGTCGGTACCCGGGTCGAGGCCAGCAGCCCGCGCGGCGGCTATTCGCAGTCGCTGGCCAGCGTGGCCGACCTTGCGCACCTGGCCGAAACCCAGCAGCGGGAAATCCAGGACGTGCGCCACTTCGTCGCCGACCTGAGCGAGGCGGCGCGGTTGGGGCTGGTGCCGGGGGAGCATTACTTCTGCGTGTCGAGCATTCGTGTTGATCGTGCGCACCATGCAACGCCGCTGTGCTGGACCGATGTGTATGCGCAGCGCGACTACGCCGAAGTCATCGAACGGGCCCGCGAACACCCCGACCAGCTGATTGCCGGGTTGATCGAGCAACACTATGGTCGGGCGATCGCGGTGGTCGACCAGCAGGTGCGGGCGGTATTGCTGACGGCGGAGATGGCCCGGGCGCTGAAGGCCGAGGCGGGTTCACCGGGGTTGAAGATAATCCGCCATTACCGTGAGGAGAATGGTGATTTGATGGCGGTTTCCGAGACGGTACACCCGGATGACCGCTTTACCCTGGTTACCCAGATGCGGCGGGATCGTTCGCCGGGTTGATCACACCATTGCGGTGCTGGCACCGCACCTTTGGGAGTTCACCGTCCCATACTCAGTGCCTGGGAGCCCTCACCCCACCTCCCCGACGGGCAAATCGCAGCCACTCTTCCCCAATTTTCCTTCTGACCTGCGCCGATCTTTGTGGGAGCGGCCTTGTGTCGCGATAGGGCTGCAAAGCAGCTCCGACAATTTGTGCATCTGCGCTGAAAGCCTGGGGCTGCTTCGCAGCCCTTTCGCGACACAAGGCCGCTCCTACAAGGGTCCGCGCAGTTCGGCTGATTGATGTTTCTCTCACATACCCAGCACCCGCTCAGCCTCCGCCAACTGCTGCCCGCGCACCGTGGTCAGCCGGTGGTCCCGCGCCAGCCAGGCATAGATGGTCGGCAGCACGAACAACGTGAACAAGGTGCCCACCAGCATCCCGCACACAATCACCACGCCCAGGCCAAAGCGGCTGTTGGCCCCGGCACCGCTGGCGAACAGCAGCGGCAGCACGCCGAAGGTCATCGCTGCCGTGGTCATCAGCACCGGCCGCAGGCGTATCTGCGCGGCGCGGACGATGGCCGCGGCACGGTCGAGGTTGTCGCGCACCTGGATTTCGTTGGCAAACTCCACCATCAAGATGCCGTGCTTGCTGATCAGGCCGATCAGCGTCACCAGGCCGATCTGCGTGTAGATGTTCAACGTGGCCCAACCCAGCGCCAGCGGCAGCAGCGCACCGCAGATCGACAGCGGCACGGTCACCAGGATGATCAGCGGGTCGACCAGGCTTTCATACTGCGCCGCCAGCACCAGGTATATCACCACCAGGGCGGCAAGAAACGCCCACATCAGGGCAAAGCCCTCCTGCACGTACTGGCGCGATTCCGATTGCCAGTCATGGCTGTAGCCCGGTGGCAGTTCGGCGGCGAGCTGTTCGAGAAATGCCACGGCATTGCCCATCGACACACCGGGTGCCGGGATCGCCTGCAGGGTACTGGCGTTCTGCTGGTCGAACTGCAACAGGCGGTTGGGCGCCACTTCGAGGTCCAGCTGCACCACCAAGGCCAGCGGCACCAGGCTGCCGTTTTCGGCGCGCACGTACTGGCGGTTCAGCGCCGCCGGCGTCAGGCGCTGGTCCTGGATGCTCTGCGGGATCACGTCGTAGGAGCGCCCGAACAGGGCGAAGCGGTTGAGGTACTGTTCGCCCACCAACACGCCCAGCGACTCGCCAATGGCCTGCATGCTGATGCCCAGGCTGGCGGCCTTGGCCCGGTCGATACGCACCTTGACCACCGGGTTGTTGTAGTCGAGGTCGCTGTCCACCACGCTGAACAGGCCGCTGTCACGGGCGCGCTGCTTGATTGCCTCCATGGTCTGGTACAGCTCGGGGTAGTCCTGGGCGCTGCGCAACACCATCTGCACCGGCAGGCCACCGCTGGAGCCCGGCAGCGAGGCCACCTGGAAGGCGAAGATGCTGCTGCCTTCGATGTCCGCCACGGCCTGCTGCAACTGCGCCTGCACCTGCGCGGCGGAACGCTCGCGGGCCTGCCAGGCACTGAGATTGATGCCACCGAAACTGGCGGCCGGGCCGTCAGTGCCGTTGATGATCCAGGTGTCGGTGGTTTCCGCGATCGACTTCATCACCTGATCCAGCTTCAGGGCGAAGCGCTCCGCATAATCCAGGCTGGCATGCTGCGGCGACTTGATCGCCGTGAGCACCGCCGCCTGGTCCTCGGGCGGGGCCAGTTCGCGCTGTGGCAGCAGGTACAGCCAGGGCAGGCTCAGGCACACCAAAAGCGCCACACCGCCACTGATCCAGCGGTGCGCGAGGGTGTAGGCCAACACCCGCCTGTAGGCCTCCGTCAGCATCCCGAACAGGCGATCGGCCAGGTTGGCCATGGCGCCGTGCTGCTGGCCGGGTTGCAACAGCAGCGAACTCATCACCGGCGACAGGGTAAGCGCGACGATGCCGGAGACGATCACCGCCCCCGCCAGGGTCAGGGCGAACTCGCGGAACAGCGTACCGGTCAGCCCACCCATCAGCCCGATCGGTGCATACACCGCAGCCAGGGTCAGGGTCATGGCGATCACCGGCCCGGCGATTTCCCGTGCCCCGGCCAGTGCCGCGGCAACTGGCGACTTGCCCTCTTCGATATGGCGATGCACGTTCTCCACCACCACGATGGCATCGTCCACCACCAGACCGATGGCCAGCACCATCGCCAGCAAGGTCAGCAGGTTGAGGCTGAAGCCGAACAGCAGCATCAGGCCCGCCGCACCGAGCATCGACAGCGGGATGGCTACCACCGCGATCACCACGCTGCGCAGCGAACCCAGGCACAGCCAGATCACCAGCACCACGATCAGCATGGCTTCCACCAGGGTACGCAGCACCTCATCGATCGAGGCGTCGATGAAGCGGGCGGTCTCGTAGGCCAGCGCCACCTTCACCCCAGGCGGCAGGGTCTGCTGGATCTGCGGCAGCAGCTGGCGAATGCCCTCGACGATCACCAGCGGGTTGCCGGTCGGGGTGGGGAACAACCCCAGGTGCACGGCCGGCTTGCCGTCCATGGTGGCGCTGGTCTGGGTGGCCGCCGCACTCAGCTCGACGGTGCCGACATCGCGCAGGCGCACCAGGTCGGTGCCATCGTTGCGGATGATCAGCTCGCGAAAGTCCTCGACCCGGGTCAGGTCGGTGTCCACCTGGATATCGGCCAGCACGTACTGCCCGCGCACCTGCCCCGGTGTAGCCTGGTAGTTGTTGGCGCGCACCGCCTGCGCCACGTCAGCGGCAGTCACCCCGCGCCCGGCCATCTGCTCGCTGTCCAGCCACAAGCGCATTGCCAGGCGCTGCCCGCCGAACGACTGCACCTTGGCCACGCCATCGATGCCGGAGAACAGCGGCTCCACCACCCGCGACAAGTAATCGCTCAGCTCGGGTATCGACAAGGTTTCGCTGGCAAAGCCCACGTAGGCCACGGCGGTGGAGTCACCTGCCGACAGCTCCACCACCGGGTCGTAGGCCTGTTCCGGCAGGCGATAGCGCACCTGGTTGACCTTGGCCATGGTCTCTGCCAGCGCCTGCGTCGAATCGCGGTTGAGTACCATGCGCAAGGTGATCAAGCTGCGCCCCTGCTGCGATGACGAGGACAAGTAGTCGATGCCCTCGACCGACGACACCGCCTGGGTAATCGGCTGGGTCACGAAGCCTTGCATCAACTCGGCGGAAGCGCCGGGGTATTCGGTGCTGATGGTGATGGTCGAGGTTTCCAGCAGCGGGTACTGGCGGATCGGCAACTTGCCCATGGCAAACAGCCCCAGCAGGATGATCAGGCTGCTGACCACCAGCGCCAATACCGGGCGGCGGACGAATAGGTCGGTGAACTTCACGATTGCCGCCCTCCCTGGCCGGCCTGCAGGCTGTCCTGCACCACCGGTTCGACCGGCATGCCGTCACTCAGCTTCAGCTGGCCGGAAACCACCACCTGATCACCGGGCGCCAGGCCGGAGGTGATCTCCACCCGCCCCTGCCAGCGCTCGCCGGTGGTCACCCGCACCCGACTGACCCGGGTGCCCTGCTGCGGGCCCCGGGTAGCGACGAACACCGTCTGCCCGTAGGCGGTGTAGGTGATCGCGGTTTCCGGCACGGCCAGCACGCTCGACGGTTGCGCCGCGTCCAGGCGCACGCCGGCGTACATGCCCGGCTGCAACTGCCCGTCGCGGTTCGGCAAGGCCGCCTGCACCTGCACCAGGCGCGCCTTGCTGACCACCGGGTCTACCGCAACCACCCGGGCCTGGAAGTCTTGCCCGCGCACCGCGTCCACCGTCAGCGCCAGCAGTTGCCCGACATGCACTTCGGGGGCGGCCTGTTCGCTGAGGGAAAAATTGACGTGCAGCTGGCTGATGTCGGCCAAGCTGGCGATGGTCTCACCGGCGCTCAGGTACTGGCCCAGATGCACCCGACGGATACCCAGCTTGCCGGCAAACGGTGCGCGTATCGCTTTCTGCGCGATCAGCGCCTCGACATGCTGCAGCTCACCGCTGGCCACGTCCACGGCGGTGGCGGCATTGTCGAGCAGCTCCTGGGAAACGGCATTCATCGCGCGCAATTTACGAGAACGCTGCAGCACCACTTCGGCATTGCGCAGCTTGGCCCGCAACTGCACCCGCTGGGCCTGCTCCGGGGCGTCGTTGAGCTGCACCAGCAACTGCCCGGCACTCACCACCTGCCCCGATTCGAATGCGATGCGGGTAATGCGCCCCGCCGTCTCTGCCGCCACCTGCACCTGGTTGAACGCCTCCAGCTCGCCCGAGGCAAAGTTCTGCCGTGCCAGCTGCACTTGCTCGGCCGTGGCCAGCGCCACCTTGGTCGCCGGCCACGCCGCAGCAGCCGGTGGCGCCGACCCGCTGCCGACCAATGCATAGGCAGCAGCCAGTACCCCTGTAACAGCGCCAGCCCAGGCCAGTAACGTCCTTTTGTTCATGCAGTGCTCCGATCATCAGGGAAAGCGGTTGCGGGGAAGATCGGGCAGGACTATAAGAGCTCAACTTAACTTGAGGTCAACAGCCATGGCAGCGAACAACGCGCGGATGCTAACCGTCGGTGAAGTGGCCAGACGCAGCGGCGTGGCAGTGTCTGCACTGCACTTCTACGAGACCAAGGGGCTGATCGCCAGTGTGCGTACAGCGGGCAACCAGCGCCGCTATCCGGCGCTGGTGCTGCGTACACTGGCGATCATCAAGGTGGCACAGCGCACGGGTATTGCCCTGGAGGAAATCAAGCAAGCCTTTAGCCGCTATGCGCCCAACAGCAAGCTCACGGCGGCGCAATGGGGCGAGATGTCGACTGCCTGGCGCGAAGACCTCAACGCCCGCATACGCACCCTGGAGGCGTTGCGCGACAGCCTCGACAACTGCATTGGCTGCGGCTGCCTGTCGCTGGAGGACTGCCCGCTGCGCAACCCCGGGGATGTGCTGGGGCAGGAAGGGGCTGGGGCGCGGATACTGGAGAGCAAGGCCCGATAGCCTTCGCACACCTCAAGGCATGCGCGGCCTCCTGTAGGAGCGCGTACTGAGCAAGCGCGGTGTCAGGCGTTCTTGCCCAGCACATACTGGTCAAAATGCTCGATATGCTCGTCCAGGTTGTCCTCGAGCATCATCCGGTACTGGTCGCAGAAATACTTCAACAGCTCCTCCCGGGCGGCAGCCAGTTCCGCGCTGGTCTTGAAGCTGCGGGCACTCATCCAGGCGTTGAAACGCGAGGCGCCGAACGTCAGTGAGGCACTGACCTTGCCCAGGTCTTCGATCTTTTCGATCTGCTGGTTCGCCAGTTCGATATGCGCATCGGCGCGGTCGTAGAAAGCCTGATCGGTAGCTTGTGTCATTGCGATTTACCTTGTTGCTGCATTCGAAGTAAGCACAGCGCCGTTTTACAGGTAAAGCGCACGTCTTGAAACCGGCGATTGACCAGGCCGTCACCAGATGGCGATGTCGTAGGTCAGGTAAAGCCGGTTGCTGTCCCGCCCACGGGCGAAGTCCGAGCGGTAGACATAATTGCGCAGTTTCACCCCCAGACCTTTCAGCGGCCCGGCCTGCACCACGTAGGCAACCTCGGCGTCACGCTCCCACTCCTTGATCCCCTCGGCGCCGGCGCGGCCATTGTCGCCACTCAGGTAGCGCGCCATGAAGGTCAACCCGGGCACACCGGCAGCCGCAAAGTTGTAGCCGTAGCTGGCCATCCAGGTTTTCTCCTCCTGCTCGACGAACTTGCCGATGCCGACGTTGCTGAACGAATACACCGTCGCACCGCTGATGTACGGCAGCCCCGCTTCGCCATCAAGCACCTGGTAGCCGGCGCCAATGGTGTGGCCGGAACGCGCATAGGCCACCTGCCCGCTGAACATGTGGTTGTCGAGGGGGCCACCGTAGGCTGCCCCACTGTCGCGGCTCTTGAAGTAGCGCAGGTCCGTGGTCAGCACCCCACCGGCCAGCGGCAGGTCGTGTAGCAGCCCGGCGAAATCCTGGCGGTAGAAGTGTTCGAGCTGGCCATGGAAGTAGCTCAGGCGAAGTTGTTTGCTCACTGCATAATCGGCACCGGCGAAGCTGAAGTCACCCGACTTGCCGCCCCCATAGCCATCCACAAAGAGGCCGGTGCTGTCGGATGAATCACGCTGCTTGAAGCGCTCCAGGTGCCCAGCCGTCAGGGCCAGCCCGTCGATATCCGTGCTGGTCAGCTGCGTGCCCTGGTACGTCTGCGGCAACAGCCGCGCATCGTTGTAGACCAGTACCGGCGTCTTCGGCAGCAAGGTGCCGTGCTTGAGCACGGTTTGCCCCACGCGGGCCTTGGCCGTTAGCCCGGCGCTGGCGAACTCGTCCGCTGCGCGGCCGTCGTCGTGCACCGGCAAAAGCCCCGTGCCACTGCGCCCACGGCCGGAATCGAGCCGAACACCCAGCAGGCCAAGGGCATCCAGCCCCACGCCCATCGCGCCTTGGGTAAAACCCGACTGGTAGTCGAGCAGAAAACCCTGGGCCCACTCCACCCGCTCGCTTTTGGCGCTGGCGGCAGCACGGGCGCTCATCCCCTGCTCGTCACGGAAATTCTCGTTGAAATAGACATTGCGCAGCTGCAACTTGAGCTTGCTGTCATCGACGAATCCGGCGGCGCCGGCAACAGGCAGCCAGCCGCAGAGCAGGCCACAGGTGACCCCACGGAAAACAGCTCGGGACATGATCGGTACTCTATTGTTGTTTTCAGATTGATCAGGCGGTGGGCGCCTGGCAGCGCCCGATAGCGTTCAGACGAAGAACGACAAGGCGCCCGTGAGCAACGCCAGCGCGGTGATCACCAGCGAAGTGAGTACGGCCCATTTCACCGTGGCCTTCTGGAAGTCGCCGATATCGCGGTCGACCATGCCCACCAGCAGCAAGGTCGAGGCCACCAACGGGCTCATCAAGTGCACCGGCTGGCCGAGCACCGAGGCGCGGGCAATCTCCACCGGGTCAATGCCATACGCCGCAGCGGCGTTGGCCAGGATCGGCACCACACCGAAGTAGTAAGCGTCGTTGGACAGCACGAACGTCAGCGGCATGCTGGTCAGCGCCACCACCAGCGGGAACCAGTGGCTCCATGCCTCGGGAATCCAGTCAACCAGGGTCTGCGCCAAGGCATCGACCATCTTGGTGCCGGAGAAGATGCCAGCGAAGATGCCCGCAGCGAACACCAGCAGCACCACCGTCATCGCGTTGCCCGAATGGGCAAGGATGCGCTCCTTCTGTAGTTCCAACTGCGGATAGTTGATCATCAGTGCCGCGACAAAACCGATCATGAACAGGATGGCGGCGTGCATCAGCCCCAGCACCAGCGCAGTCATCACGGCAATCACCAGCACCAGGTTCACATAGGCCAGCAGCGGGCGCTTGTGCGGGTTGTCGCCAAGAATTTCCTTGATGTAGCAGCTGCCGCCGCCGGCCTGCAGCGCAGTGTTGCCGATGCGCCGACGCTCGGTGCGGCCCAACAGGTAGGCGGTAAACACCACCCAGGCCGCGCCACCGACCATGGTTGGGAGCATGGGAATGAAGTATTCGCTGGCATCCAGCCCCAGCGCTGCAATGGCACGGGTTGCCGGGCCGCCCCAGGGGCTGAGGCCGCTCATGATGCTCAGCGACAGCATGGACACTGTGGCCAGGATCATCGGGTTCATGCCGATGCGCTTGTACAGCGGCAGCATGGCGGCACAGGTGATCATGTAGGTGGTGGTGCCGTCACCGTCCAGTGCCACCAGCAGCGACAACAGCGCGGTGCCGATGGCGATCTTGACCGGGTTGCCATTGACCCGTTTGAGGATCATGCGGATCAGCGGGTCGAACAGGCCAGCGTCGATCATCAGCCCGAAGAACAGGATGGCGAACAGCAGCAAGGCCGCCGATGGCGCGACCATCTTCAGGCCATCGAGCATCATCTTCCCCAACTCGGGTGCAAAGCCGCCAATGACGGCGAAGGCTACGGGGACAACGGTCAACGCAACGATGGGTGACAGGCGCTTGCTCATGATCAGGTAGGTGAACGTCACCACCATGATCAGGCCCAGGAGTGCGAGCATGGTCTTTCTCTCTTGTTTTTATTGTGCGTGGCCGCCCGCCGGGCAGGCAGCCCCCTACCCCACTCGGCATCGCTGTGATGCTGAGTGGCATTTTAAGTCAGGCTTGGCTGTAACGAAGAACGTTCAGACTTGGCGGCGTGGCTCTGCAGGCCAGGCAGTTTGATCAGGTGCAGTTGCAGCGGGCTGCACCGGTTGTTCGCCATTCAGGGTACGCAGCAGGGTATCCCGCTCACAGGCATTCTCGGAGAGCGAAACCACCACGGTGGCCACCGCATTGCTGGCAAGGCTGGTCAGCGCCCGGGCCTCGGACATGAAGCGGTCGATGCCAATCAGCAGCGCCAGGCCGGCCAGCGGGATGTCGTGGATCACGGTCAAGGTCGAGGCCAGGGCCACGAAACCGCTGCCGGTCACCCCTGCGGCGCCCTTGGACGACAGCAGCATGATCGCCAGCATGGTCAGCGTCTGCCCCAGGGTGATGTCGATGTTGCAGGCCTGGGCGATGAAGATGGCGGCCAGGGACAGGTAGATGGCCGTGCCGTCGAGGTTGAACGAGTAACCGGTTGGCAGCACCAGCCCAACCACACCTTTGTTGCAGCCCAGCTTCTCGAGCTTTTCCAGCATGCGCGGCAGCACTGGCTCGGTAGACGAGGTACCCAGCACCACCAGGAACTCCTCGCGGAAGTAGCGCAGCAGTTTCCACAGGCTGAAGCCGTGGGCACGGCAGATGCCGCCCAGCACTACCAGCACGAAGAACGCGCAGGCGATGTACAGCGTGCCCACCAGCTTGGCCAGGGCGCCGAGCGAGGTGATGCCATACTGCCCCACGGTAAACGCCAGCGCACCAAAGGCACCGACCGGCGCGAAGCGCATCAGGTAGCCAAAGATGCGGAACACAATGGTCGAGGCGCACTCCAGCACCGCCAGCACCGGTTTGCCCTTGTCGCCCATGGACGACAGGGCAAAACCGCTGAGCACGGCGATGAACAGCACCGGCAGCACTTCACCCTTGTTGAACGCGCCAATGAAGGTGTCGGGAATGATGTGCATGAAGAAGTCCACCACACCCAGCTTGGCTGCCGAGGCGGTGTACTGGCTGAGGCCTTCGGTGCTGAGGGTGGCAGGGTCGATGTTCATGCCCACTCCTGGCTTGAACACGTACACCGCCACCAGGCCGATCACCAGGCTGACCACCGTCAGGCCCAGGAAAAGCAGCAGGGTCTTGCTCATCAAGCGCCCCAGCGAGCGCTTGTCGGTCATGCCGGCAATACCGGTGACGATGGTGCAGAACACCACTGGGGCGATCATCATCTTGATCAGTTTGATGAACGCATCGCCCAGCGGCTTGAGCGCCACGGCCTGTTGCGCCCAGAAATGGCCGACCACCACGCCCAGCAGGACGGCGCAGAGGATCTGGAAGTACAGCGATTTGGCGAGTCTCATCTGGCATCACCCATTGTTGAAATTGTGCGGATGCGCTTGTTGCGTGCATGAAGCGGCCGGGGTGGCCGCCTTCCCTACCCTGCCAGCCTGCGCAAGGTCGGGGCGTAGACAAAGCCCGAGAACAACCGGCGAGCGGTGCGTACCACCGAAGCCTGGATCGTCCGGCCCTCGGCACCACTGCGCGTGAGGGCGATATCGATACCACCGCTCGGGTGCTCCAGGCGCACCTCAGCAAGCTGTCGGGCAGTTTCACCCAACAGCTCGCCGATCACCGTGCCTGGGCTGACGCAAGCGGTAGCCAGCCCCACCGCGCCGGTGATGGCCAAAGCGCGGTGGCAGTTGTGCGGCATGAAGTAGCGAACCTGCAGCGTGCCGTCGTAACGCGGTGCCGACACCAGTACCGGCTTGGGGATGACCATGCCGCTGACATCGCCAAGGCCCATGGCCTTGCCGGCTTTCAGGCGCAGTGCTTCAAGGCGCTGCAGCAGGCGGCTGTCGGCATCCAGCTGCGTCGGGGTTTCCGAACCGGTCAGCCCCAACTGGCTGGCGTCCACGATCATCATCGGCATGGCCATGTCGATGCAGGTTACTGGCACACCATCAATCACATCGGTGGCCTGGCCGGTGGGGAACAGCTTGCCGGTCTTGCTACCGACCGCATCGAGGAACGTCAGGTGAACCGGGGCGGCAGTGCCCGGTACGCCATCGATCGCCGTACGGCCTTCATAGCGCACGAGGCCGCCGGGGGTTTCCACCAGCGAATTGACGAATGTACCGGTGTTCAGGTTGCGAATGCGTACCAAGGTCTTGCCATCCTGGCCTTTGACCAGGCCTTGTTCGATGGCGAATGGGCCCACGGCGCACAGCATGTTGCCGCAATTGGGGGCGGTATCGACGCGACGCTGGGCAACCATCACCTGCACAAACAGGTAATCGACGTCGGCATCGGCATGCAGCGAAGGGCTGACGATTGCCACCTTACTGGTTTGCGGGCTGCCGCCACCGATGCCATCAATTTCCAGCTCATGGCCGGAGCCCATCAGGTTGATCAGCAATTCGTCGCGTTCGACCACATTGGCAGGCAAGTCCCAGGCGTGGAAGAACGGCCCTTTGGAGGTGCCACCGCGCATCAGTACGCAAGGAATTCGTTGCATGATTTCGCACTCTTGTTGATCAATGGACATCATTGATGCTGTGAACAAAAGAGTGACAGGGATGGATAAATCAATCCAATGCAAATATCGTAGCCATTATTGCTATTTAAACATCAATCATCCACAGCGTTAGCCGCAGGGCCAGTTATGGAATATGAGCTGCAAGACATCCGATCTTTCGTGAAAATCGCCGAACTCGGCAGCTTCCATGAAGCCGCCGAAGCGCTGCACCTGTCTCAGCCTGCGCTGAGCCGGCGGATCAAGAAGCTAGAGGAAGGCCTGGGTACGTCATTGCTGGAGCGCACCACGCGGCGGGTCAGCCTGACCAGCGTGGGCCGCGACTTTCTGCCCAAGGCCAGGCGCCTGCTGGATGATTTTGAAGACTCGATTCTCAGCATCCGCGAACTGGCCGAACGCCAGACCGGCCAGGTCACCCTCGCCTGCATCCCGACCGCAGCGTTCTACTTCCTGCCGTCGGTGATCCGTGACTATAACGAGCAATACCCGAAAATCCGTATACGCCTGCTGGACCTTAGCGCCAACGACGGGCTTGAAGCGGTGCTGCGCGGCGAGGCCGACTTCGGCATCAACATGATGAGCGGCCAGCACCCGGACATCGAGTTTGTCTCGCTGGTGCAGGAGCACTTTGTGCTGGCCTGCCGGCGCGACCACCCGTTGGCCAACCGCGAAGCGGTCACCTGGACAGAGCTGGCTGATTACCGCCTGATCGGCGTGGGCCGCCTGAGCGGCAACCGCATGCTGCTCGACCATGCGTTGTCCGGGCTCAACCTGCGGCCCAAATGGTTCTACGAGGTGCAGCACCTGTCCACTTCGCTGGGCATGGTCGAGGCCGGGCTGGGGGTGTCGGCCATGCCCAGCCTGGCCATGCCCAACGCCGACCACCCCACGCTGGTCAGCGTGCCGCTGATCGAGCCGCAAGTGACTCGCACGCTGGGGTTGGTCTATCGGCGCGGTGCGTCGCTATCGCCAGCGGCGGAGAAGTTCGTTTCGATCCTGTTGCAGAAGTGGCCCAACCGACAGAGCTGATTTGAATTCGGCGATGTCATGTGACATTCGCCCCAGCCGTTATTCATTCGGATGCAAACGACGGTCGTTCCGCGAACCATGCCACCGCCAGCTCCTTGAACGCCTCAGCCGAAGGCGTCAGCGGATAGCGCTGGTCATGTGCCAATACAATGCTATGCGTTGGCAATTTCTCCTCGGTCGGGCGACAGACCAGCGCTTGACCATCATAACTACGGTCACCAAATGGCCGGGTATAAATCAGCGCCACGCCAAACCCATTGGCGACGAGGCTACGCTGCAACTCGAAAGTGCGCACACGGTGCACAACGGCGGGTGAAAGATCGTAAAAGCTGAACAGGTCCAGCACGTGCTGCCAACTTTGGGCCTGATCGGTGACGACCAGGGTGTATTCGGCTAGCGCCTTGAGGCTGACACGCGGCTCCTTGGCCAACGGGTGATCGGCCGCCAGCAGTACCTGAGCGGTCAGCTGGCACAGCGGAGTGCATTGCGTGTTCGGCGGCAAACCCAGATCGTAGGTGATCGCCAACTCTATCGCCCCTTCACTGAGCCGCTTGCCAACATAGTCGAAGCTGCCATCGCGCATGTCGACCGTGACCCTTGGGCAGGCCTCCTGCATCCGTCGCACGATTTGTGGCAGGCAATAGGGCGCCAGGTCTTCAAAACAGCCGACCACCAATTCGCCGACGCACTCGCCGGCATTGGCATGGATCTCGGCAAAGGTCTGCGCCTCTGCCAGCACACGCCGAGCCTGGACCATCACGGTACGCCCGAATGGGGTCAGCGATATGCCAAGGCCCCGTTGGCGTATGAAGATCGACTGACCCAGCACCTCCTCCAGTTCGGTGATGGCCGCCGAGATGGAGGGTTGCGAAACATGAAGCTCCATGGCGGCAGTCGTCAGGTTTCCGTGCTTGGCCGCTGCGAGCGCATAGCGAAGTTGCCGCAGTGTGAACTTCATAGGTTTTTCCTTTGTGATGCATCAGGACTTATTATTTTATCCTTTTTTTACGTTATGAAATATTTCTCCCATGCAGTGCTCACCAAGGCAAGGCACGTCAGCCAGGCTGGCGTCCCTCTTTGGGCCGGATGCCCTCGAATACTGCAATCCATGTTCTTGTTTGGGAGCGTCACAATGACAATTACAAAGGCTCTGCTGACCACGACACTATCTTTCGGGCTGCTGGCATCCGCTGGCGCCAGCCAGGCGGCTGGCTGGTGCGAGTCTGGCAAACCGGTGAAATTCGCCGGTTTGAACTGGGAAAGCGGGATGCTGCTCACTGACGTGATGCAGTTCGTGCTGAAAAACGGTTATGGCTGCGATACAGATAGCCTGCCGGGCAATTCCATCTCCATGGAAAACGCCCTGAGCAGCAACGATATCCAGGTGTTTGCCGAAGAGTGGGTGGGGCGCAGCGAGGTCTGGAACAAGGCTGCGGCTGCCGGCAAGGTGGTTGGCGTCGGCTCGCCGGTCGTTGGCGCGGTCGAAGGCTGGTATGTGCCGCGTTATGTGATCGAAGGCGATGCCAAGCGCAAACTCGAAGCCAAGGCACCGAACCTCAAGAGCATCGCCGACCTTGGGCAATACGCCCAGGTATTCAAGGACCCGGAAGAACCGGACAAGGGGCGCTTCTACAACTGCCCGGCCGGCTGGACCTGCGAGCTGGACAACAGCGAAATGCTCAAGAGCTACGGCCTGGAAAACACCTACACCAACTTCCGCCCGGGCACCGGCCCGGCGCTGGATGCCGCCGTGCTGTCGAGCTACAAGCGTGGCGAGCCGATCCTGTTCTACTACTGGTCGCCAACCCCGCTGATGGGCCAGGCCGACCTGGTCAAGCTGGACGAGAAGCCAGGCGTGGATAAATCCGTGACCATCAAGGTGGGTGTGTCGAGGACCTTCCACGAGCAGGCGCCGGAGCTGGTGGCGGTGCTGGAAAAGGTCAATCTGCCGATCGATCTGCTGAACCAGAACCTGGGGCGCATGAGCAAGGAGCGTATTGAATCGCCGGAGCTGGCCAAGTTGTTCCTCAAGGAGCACCCCGAAGTCTGGCACAGCTGGGTCAGCGAAGACGCAGCCAAAAAGGTAGATGCGGCACTCTGAGGGTATGAGCGGGTCCGGCGCCTGCCGGGCACGTCATACAGCAGTCCGCTTCATGCACTTGCTCGAGAGAATCCCATGTTTCCCAAGAACTTCACGTTTTCCATTGCCGACTGGGTCAATGGTTGGGTAGATGCGCTGGTCACCAACTACGGTGACGTGTTTCGGCACATTTCCGACACCCTGCTATGGGCCATCGTCAACCTCGAAGGCCTGCTGCGCGCAACACCCTGGTGGCTGATGCTGGCCATCGTCGGCGGTATTGCCTGGCACGCCACCCGTAAAATCGTGCCCACTGCGGTGATCGTCGGCTTGCTCTTCCTGGTCGGTGCGGTAGGGCTCTGGGACAAGCTGATGCAGACCCTGGCACTGATGCTGGTGGCAACGCTGATATCGGTCCTGGTTGGCATTCCGCTGGGCATCCTGTCGGCGCGCAACGATCGTCTGCGGGCGGTGTTGATGCCGCTGCTCGACATCATGCAGACCATGCCCAGCTTCGTGTACCTGATTCCGGTCCTGATGCTGTTCGGGCTGGGCAAGGTGCCGGCGATCTTTGCCACCGTCATCTATGCCGCGCCGCCGCTGATTCGCCTGACCGACCTGGGCATTCGCCAAGTGGACGGCGAAGTCATGGAGGCGATCAATGCCTTTGGTGCCAATCGCCTGCAACAACTGTTCGGCGTGCAACTGCCACTGGCGTTGCCGAGCATCATGGCCGGTATCAACCAGACCACCATGATGGCCCTGTCGATGGTGGTCATCGCCTCGATGATCGGTGCCCGTGGCCTGGGTGAAGACGTGCTGGTCGGCATCCAGACCCTGAACGTGGGCCGCGGCCTCGAAGCGGGCCTGGCCATTGTGATTCTGGCGGTTGTGATCGACCGCATTACCCAGGCCTATGGCCGGCCACGGCATGGGGTGGGCAAATGAGCGCCAAGCAGATGATGAACAAGATCGAAGTCAAGAACGTCTACAAGATTTTCGGGGCTCGCGCCGAGGATGCCCTGAACCTGATCCGCCAGAAAAAACCCAAGGATCAGGTCCTGGCCGAAACCGGTTGCGTGGTCGGGGTCAACGACCTCTCGTTGTCCATCGGCAGCGGCGAGATCTTCGTGATCATGGGCCTGTCGGGCTCGGGCAAGTCGACCCTGGTGCGTCACTTCAACCGCCTGATCGACCCGACCAGCGGTGAGATCCTGGTCGATGGCGAAGACATCCTGCAGTACGACATGGACGCCCTGCGCGAATTCCGCCGGCACAAGATCAGCATGGTGTTCCAGAGCTTCGGCCTGTTGCCGCACCGCACTGTGCTGGACAACGTCGCCTATGGCCTGAAGGTCCGTGGCGAGAGCAAGGCCACCTGCACCGAGCGTGCCCTGCACTGGATCGCCACCGTGGGCCTCAAGGGTTACGAAAAATCGTACCCGCACCAGTTGTCGGGCGGCATGCGCCAGCGCGTCGGCCTGGCCCGTGCCCTGGCTGCCGACACCGACATCATCCTGATGGACGAAGCCTTCAGTGCGCTCGACCCGCTGATTCGCGCCGAAATGCAGGACCAGCTGCTGGAACTGCAAAAGACCCTGCACAAGACCATCGTCTTCATCACCCACGACCTGGACGAAGCGGTGCGCATCGGCAACCGAATTGCCATTCTCAAGGACGGTCGCCTGATCCAGGTCGGCACGCCGAAGGAAATCCTCTACCAGCCTGCGGACGACTACGTCGATCGTTTCGTGCAGCGCCGCGTAGCTTCGCATTAAGGAACCGCGTGTATGTCGTTTGCCGAAAAAATCATCATCGCCGACACGCCCGTTCGCTGGCAGGACGTGGTGGCCGTGGCGCGGCATGGGGCGAAGCTTGAGCTGGCCCCATCGGCCTGGGCACGGATCGAGAACGCCCAGGCGATCGTCCAGCGCATCGTTGCCAGTGGTGAACGCGCCTATGGCGTCAACACCGGGCTTGGCGCCTTGTGCAATGTCTCGCTGCAGGACGAACAACTCAGCCTGCTGTCGCGCAACACCTTGCTCAGCCATGCCTGTGGGGTGGGTACCGCGCTGTCGGACGAACAGACCCGGGCGATCATCTGCGCGGCGATCATCAATTTCTGCCAGGGCCGTTCCGGCCTGCAGCGCAAGGTGGTCGAGGCGCTGCTGACCCTGCTCAACCAGCACATCACGCCCCAAGTCCCGAAACAGGGGTCCGTGGGGTACCTGACCCACATGGCCCATATCAGCATCAGCTTGCTGGGTGTCGGCCAGGTCAGCTATCGGGGCCAGATCATGCCGGCGCAGCAAGCCTTGGACGAGGTTGGCCTGGCACCGGTCAAGCTGGGTGCCAAGGACGGCTTGTGCCTGGTCAACGGTACTCCTTGCATGACCGGCCTGAGCTGCCTGTCCCTGGATGACGCCACGCGCCTGAGCCAATGGGCGGACGTGATCGGCGCCATGAGCTTCGAGGCCTTGCGTGGCCAACTCGATGCCTTCGACCCTGAAATCATCGCGATGAAGCCGCACCCCGGCATGCAGCGAGTGGGCAGCAACTTGCGTCGCCTGCTCGACGGCAGTGAAATCATTGCCAGCAGCCATGGCATTCGCACCCAGGACGCCTTGAGCATTCGCTCGATTCCGCAGGTGCATGGCGCCGCGCGCGATCAGTTGGCACACGCTGCGCGGCAGATCGAAACCGAGCTCAACTCCACCACCGACAACCCGATATTGCTGGGTACACCCGAGTCGTATCGGGTGGTTTCCCAGGCCAATCCGCACGGCCAGTCCGTGGCCATGGCGGCCGACTTGCTGGCCATCGCGGTAGCCGAGATCGGGGCGATTGCCGAGCGTCGCCTGGATCGCCTGATCAACCCGTTGGTCAGCGGCTTGCCGGCCTTCCTGGTCAGCCAGCCGGGGGTGAATTCGGGCATGATGATTGTCCAGTACGTGGCCGCTTCGCTGTGTGCGGAAAACCGTCAGCTGGCACAACCGGCAGTCATCGACAACTACGTCACCTCCGGCCTGCAGGAGGATCACCTGAGCATGGGCACCAATGCCGGCTTGAAGCTGCACCGCGCCCTGGAGAACTGTACGCAGATCCTCGCCATCGAATACCTGTTGGCGGCCCAGGCATTCGAGTTCCTCAAGGAGCAGCGCTTTGGCGCAGGTACCAACGTTGCCTGGCGGTTGCTGCGCGAACGGGTCCCGGCCTATGCCCAGGACCGTTGGCTGGCCCCGGATATCGCCAGCAGTGCATCGCTCCTGAAGGACCCCGGCCTGCTTGGCGCTGCGTTCCCCGAGCTGCTCTGACAGATGTAGACGCCTGGCGAAGCACGTGCCGTCCACCGCGGTGCCTGTTTCGCGGGCGTGCCCGCGAACACCGGCGCAGCCGGTGCCATGCATCGCGTTGGACTCTTCGCGGGCGCGCCTGCTCAACGTTGCGAATCGAGCACCTCGTGCTCCGTCACTACCTGCTGGGCCTTGGTGTAGCTTTCGATCAGCAAGCGATAGTGCGGGAAGATCAGGCTGTAGGCCTCGGCCCACTCTGCGGCGTCCGGGCGGTTCCAGGTGCGCTGGATCTCCGAAGCGACTGCGGCGGTATCCATAGGCACCACGCCTGCCTGGACGACTCGGGCCAGGGTGATTTCCTGGGCGGCCTTGGAGTAGGTGCCGGAGGCGTCGATCACCGCGAACACCCGGTAGCCGGCATTGACCGCGGCAATAGCCGGGAAGGCCATGCATACGCTGGTGATGGTGCCGGCGATGACCAGGGTCTTCTTGCCGGTGGCCTCCACGGCGGCGACAAACTCGGGATTGTCCCAGGCGTTGATCTCACCCTTGCGCGCCACGTACTGCGCATGCGGCGCAGCCTCGTGGATTTCGGGGATCAGCGGGCCGTTGGGGCCCTGCGGCACCGAGGCGGTAGTGATCACCGGGATCTTCGCCAGGGTGGCGATCCTGGCCAGGGTGATGGCGTTGTTGCGCAGTTCGGTCATGGGCATGTCCTTGACCGTCTGGAACAGGCCGCTCTGGTGGTCGATGAGCAGCATGGCGGTGTCGTCGGGGTCGATCACCGGGCGCTGGCCGTTGAAATTGGCAATTTGCGAGAAGTGGGTCATGTCGGTTTCTCCTGACAGGGCATCCGGGCCGGGAAACCCGCGCTTCCTGCGCGGGCGTTTATCCAGACCAGGCAACGCCTGGGTCCGGGGTGTGACATCAGCGGGTTATCTGCCCGAAATGTCCGCTCTGGCATGGAGGTCACGATACGGATGGAACAATTGCTTCGGTAGTTGGCAAAAATTACTATCAGTGTTCTACCAGAGGAACACTGAAATGGACGATCTCAACGACCTCTACTATTTCGCCCAAGTGGTGGAGCACGGCGGTTTCAACCCGGCCGGCCGCGCCCTGGACGTGCCCAAGTCGAAGCTGAGCCGGCGAATCGCCGCGCTGGAGGAGCGCCTGGGCGTGCGGCTGATCCAGCGTTCGACGCGGCACTTCTCGGTGACCGAGATCGGCCAGGTGTTCTACCGGCACTGCGTGGCGACGCTGGTGGAAGCAGCGGCGGCCATCGAGGCCGTCGAGCAGCACCGCGCCGAGCCACGCGGGGTGGTAAACCTGAGCTGCCCCACGGCGCTGCTGAACTTCTGGGTCGGCCCGATGCTGGCACGCTTCATGGTGCAGTACCCACTGGTGGAATTGCATGTACAGAGCACCAACCGCCAGGTGGACCTGATTCAGGAAGGCATCGACATCGCTCTGCGGGTGCGCTTCCCGCCGCTGGAAAGCAGTGACCTGGTGATGAAGGTACTGGGCGAGAGCCGCCAGCATGTGGTGGGCGCGCCGACATTGCGCGAGCGCCTGCCGGCAAGGCCGACTCCCGCCGATATTGCAGCACTGCCGACGCTGCACTGGGGCGTGGTGCAGCGCGAATACCACTGGCAACTGGACGGCCCCAAAGGCGCCAGCACGCAAGTGCGCTATCTGCCGCGAATGGTCACCGACGACCTTGTCGCGCTGCGCCAGGCAGCGCTGGCAGGTGCCGGCGCGGTGCACATGCCCGCCGTGGTGGTATGTGACGACCTGAAGGACGGCAAGCTTGTAAACCTGCTGCCGGACTGGTCGCCCCGTACCGGGGTTGT
The DNA here is from genome assembly GCF_039673335.1 of Pseudomonas sp. TWI929. Taxonomy (NCBI): domain Bacteria; kingdom Pseudomonadati; phylum Pseudomonadota; class Gammaproteobacteria; order Pseudomonadales; family Pseudomonadaceae; genus Pseudomonas; species Pseudomonas sp. TWI929. The sequence goes on along the minus strand of NZ_JBDJLK010000018.1, from coordinate 34,192 downwards.
CCATGCGGTCTATGCGTCCCGTCGCGGCTTGCTTCCATCGGTGCGGGCACTACTGGACTTTCTTGGCGACGAATTTGCCAACAGCGGGATCAGCTAACGGCTCGCCCTGCCGGCCACTAACGTCGTGTGGGAGCAACTGTCTTGCATCAATCTCCTGGCCTGCGCGGGCTAGTTGGATGGCACGGGCTTCGCCCGTGTTCGCGGGCACGCCCGCTCCCACCTCGACCGCACCGATTTCAAGTTATGTGCAGTACCTGTGGGAGCTGGCTTGCCGGCGATGAGGCCAGGACAGGCAGCACAAGACAGTTGCTCCCACAGTTGAATCCCATTCAGACCGCTCTGGGTCGTTTTTTGCCGGCCTGACATGCCGGGCTGAGCCTGGATCAGCCGCATTGCGCCAACCATAAATTTGTCCCCCCTGCTCGTGAACCTTGTGTCGAGGAACGCAGTCTTAGCCGATCCCCTCAATTGGCATCACTGCCGTCATCCACCAGAGCCGTTCGCCCATGCGCCAAGCAGTCCGCCGCTCCCCCTTCGCCTCGCTCTGCCTCATTCCTTTGCTCCCGCTGTTCGTCAGCCCCGCCCATGCCAGCGGGGAAAGGCAACTGGTGGCGGCCATCAACGACTATCGCGCCCAGCCACAGCGCTGCGAGCGGCGCATGATTCGGGTCTCGACGCCGCTGGTGGTGAAGTCGAAACTGGCGTTGCCGGTAGGCTACGGCGGTGGTTTGCGGGAACGGTTGAAGGATGCCGGCTACCAGGCGGTGAAGGTGCGCGCCATCCGCGTGGTCGGCGCACAAGATGCCGAGGAGGCCTTTGACATGCTGCGCAGCGACTACTGCACAACCTTGCTCGATAGCCAATATGCCGATATCGGCATCAGTCGCGCCCGCAACGAGTGGCAGGTGGTGCTGGCGCGGCCCTTGCTCGATGCTCAGCTCGGCGATGGGCGCTCCGCAAGCAAAGCGTTACTGGCACAGGTCAACGCTGCACGGGCGAAGCCGCGCCTTTGTGGCCGCCAGCGCTTCGCCGCGGCACGTCCGTTGACCTGGAGCAACGCCCTGGGAACAGCAGCGCAGCGCCACAGCCGAGCGATGGCCAACGACAACTTCTTCGCCCACCGCGACCTCGACGGTGACCTGCCGGCAGACCGGGCGTGGGATGCCGGCTACCGTGGGCGGCAGATCGGCGAGAACATTGCCGCCGGCCAAGGCTCACCGAGCAAGGCGATGACAGGCTGGCTGGCCAGCCCCGGGCATTGCGCCAACCTGATGAACCCGATGTTTACGCAGGTGGGTGCGGCCTTTGCCGAGAACTCGCGTAGCGACAACGGCGTGTACTGGACGATGCTGTTCGGCGCGCCTTGAAAGGGCTCGGCAGGCCAGCCCTATGACCAGGGCTGACCTGCCGAGCTTTGCCTGCCCCCCGAACCACCCCGCCGCACCTGCACCCACCGCGCAGTCCTGATGACTGGCGCGGGTGATGACACATCGCTTGCATATGACACTTTGTGTCATTAATATCCCTCCTGTGTCCTGACGGTGCCCCGCGCCGATCAGCAATCTATAGCCCTTCCCCATGCAGGTACCGCCCATGACGACCACCATGCAGACCCCCAAGGACCAGCTCGTCAAACTCGCCCAACAGCAGATGCTGACCGCGCTGGCCGACAACACCTACACCCCACGACAAAAACTCGCCCTCACCTGCCGCATCCTGTTCGACGGCGGCCACGACTCCGGCCTGGCCGGGCAGATCACCGCACGGGCACAAGAACCCAGCACCTACTACACGCAGCAACTCGGCCTGGGCTTCGACGAAATCGCCGCCTCCAACCTGCTGGTGGTCGACGAAGACCTCACCGTGCTGCAAGGCCGCGGCATGGCCAACCCGGCCAACCGCTTCCACAGCTGGCTGTACCGCGCGCGCCCCGACGTCAACTGCATCATCCACACCCACCCGCTGCACAGCGCCGCCCTGTCGATGCTGGAAGTGCCACTGGCCATCTCGCACATGGACCTGTGCCCGCTGTTCGACGACTGCGCGTTCCTCAAGGAATGGCCCGGCGTACCGGTGGGCAACGAAGAAGGTGAAATCATCGCGACAGCGATCGGCGACAAGCGCGCGATCCTGCTTTCGCACCACGGCCTGCTGATCGCCGGCCGCTCGATCGAGGAAGCCTGCGTGCTCGCCCTGCTGTTCGAGCGCGCGGCAAAGATGCAGTTGCTGGCCATGGGTGCCGGTGACATCCGCCCCATCCCCGAGGCCCTGGGCAAGGAAGCCCACGACTGGATCTCCACCCCCAAACGCCATGGTGCCGCGTTCAGCTACTACGCGCGCCGTGCCTTGCGTGCCCATGGCGACTGCCTGGGCTGATTGAAGCTGTACTCTTTCCTTAACAACGGCAGAGGTGCCTGGTCATGTCTACACCTGTAATTCGCGGCGTTATCGGCTACACCATCACTCCCTTCACGGCAGACGGCACGCTTGACCTGGATGCCCTGGGCACGTCCATCGACCGCCTGATCGCAGGCGGCGTACACGCCATCGCACCGCTGGGCAGCACCGGCGAAGGGGCCTACCTGTCCGACAGCGAATGGGAAACGGTGGTGCGCTTCAGCCTGGCACGCATTGCCGGCCGCGTGCCCAGCGTGGTCAGCGTCTCCGACCTGACCACCGCCCGCACCGTGCAGCGCGCCCGCCTGGCGCAGGCCTGCGGCGCCACGGCGGTGATGGTGCTGCCCATCTCCTACTGGAAGCTCACCGAAGCCGAAGTGGTCGCCCACTACAAGGCAGTGGGCGCGGCCATCGACATCCCGATCATGCTCTACAACAACCCGGGCACCAGCGGCACCGACCTGTCGGTGGAGCTGATCCTGCGCATCCTCGGCGAAGTGCCCAATGTGACCATGGTCAAGGAAAGCACTGGCGACATCCAGCGCATGCACCGCCTGTTCAAGGCCAGCAATGGCCAGGTGGCCTTCTACAACGGTTGCAACCCGCTCACCCTGGAGGCCCTTGTGGCCGGCGCCAGCGGCTGGTGCACCGCCGCGCCCAACCTGGTCCCGGCGCTGAACCTGGCGCTGTGGGACGCGGTGCAGCAGGGCGACCTGGGCGAAGCCCGCGCGCTGTTCTACCGCCAGTTCGAACTGCTCGAGTACATCACCCGCCGTGGCCTGCCCACCACCATCAAGGCCGGCTTGAACATGCTCGGTCAGGAAGTCGGCGCCCCACGCCTGCCCCTGCAGCCGCTGGATGCGCAAGGCAGCGCCTACCTGAAGGGCCTGCTGGACGCGCTGGGCGCGGCTGACTGACCCATTGATGCCTGCCCGGCAGCCCCTCGCTGCCGGGCAGTGCCTGCTGCCCCATCACCGTAGAGACTCACCATGAAAGTCCACTTCATCGTCCATGAATCGTTCGAAGCGCCCGGCGCCTATGAGACCTGGGTCAAAGCCCGCGGGCATGGCGCCAGTTACTCCCGTGTCTACGCCAACCAGGCCCTGCCTGCGGATGCCAGCCACTTCGACCTGCTGGTCGTACTCGGTGGGCCGCAAGACCCGGCCACCACCGTCGCGCAATGCCCACACTTCGATGCTGCCGCCGAATGCCGGCTGATCCGGCAAGCCATCACTGCCGGCAAGGCGGTGGTCGGTGTCTGCCTGGGCTCCCAGCTCATTGGCGAGGCACTGGGCGCCCGGTTTGGCCACAGCCCGGAAAAGGAAATCGGCAAATTCCCCATCCGCCTGACGGCCGCAGGCAAAGCCAATGACAAAGTCGCCCACTTTGGCGACGTGCTGCCGGTCGGCCATTGGCACAACGACATGCCGGGCCTGACAAGCGACGCCAAAGTCCTTGCCACCAGCGAAGGCTGCCCGCGCCAGATTGTCGAGTACGGCACGCTGGTGTATGGCTTCCAGTGCCACATGGAATTCACCGCCGAAGTGGTCGAACTGCTGATCGCTGCATCCGAAGTTGAACTGGCCACCCTCACCGAGCGCCGCTTCGTGCAGCAACCCGCCGCGCTGCGCGCCAACGACTGGGAGGAGATGAACCAGCAACTGTTCGTGTTCCTCGACAAGCTGGTCGAAGCGTACAAGGCTGCCAACGGCGTTTGAACTTTGCCGGGGCTGCTCTGCAGCCCTTTCGCGACACAAGGCCGATCCTACAGGGCCCACGCAGCTCAGAAGATTGATGCAAGACAGTTGCGCCTACCTCGATCGCATTGATCTTAAGCCACACGCTATCCCTGTGGGCGCTGGCTTGCCGGCGATGAGGCCGGAACAGGCTGATCAAGCAACCGGGTTCACATGCACCACCCGCCCACCGGCACTCGGCCGATTGACGAACAACACATCCAGCACACTGTTGCGCAACCCCTTCAATGCATTCCAGTTCGCCGACGCATGCACGTACCTGTCACGCAACAAACGCTGCTCAGCCTCGGTCAACCCAGGCTGCTCACACTCCCCCAGGGCAAACGCATGCAGCTTGCGGCTGATTTCCAGCAATTCATCCGGCAACCGATGCTCAGCCTGCTCACCCAGCGGCGCAAACGGTACGCCAGCCTTTACCGCCAGCTCACGCATCACGCTCAGGTACACCCGGGAAAGCTGCCCCGCCACTTCCCGCTCGCGGTACACCGCTGCATACACCTGCTTTTGTGCCTCGCCCGGTCGGCCACCGGCAATCGGCGCCTCCCAGGTCTGCACCCATGGCCTGGGCGCACCCAATTCGCCAAATGCCGAGGCCAGCAAGGCACTGACCGCCGCATACACGCGGGTTTGCTCGGCGCGCATGGCCAACGGCACACGCTGTGACTGCGGCTTGCACAGCAGCACCTGCTCCTGCGTGCTTTGCGGGTAACCACCGCCAATGTTCGAATGTACGCCTGGCAGCTCGATATCGTGCCCGCTGCGCACCAGCGGGAAGTTGTGCCGCTGTTCGTCCCCTGCCACCAGTTGCACCACCTGCCGGGCAATACCCGCGCCCAGGCCCAGGCGCAGGCCGCCATGGCGGTCGTCGGCAGGGTCGAGGTCACCCTGCAACGGCGCGATGATCGCCGCCACCGTGTCGAACAGGCCGATGAAGTTGATCGCAACGTCGCAGGCCACAGGTAACTGTTTGTCGGCCCCCTCGTGCAACAGGTTCGCCAAATGCCGAGCCGCAGCCGCGCCGCGACTAAAACCGAACACGTCGAACTCGACCCGCTCAAGCGCTGCCAGCGGATGGGCCTGGCGCCAACCCCGCAATTGCTCGGCAATGCTTGCCAACGCCTCGGCAACCCGCGCCTCAGCCCCGGTGCGCCCACGCCCGGTGGCCGAGGCGTACATGTCATCCGCCTCGCCCGCCAAAGTACCCACGCCTTCAACGTACAACTTCAGATAAACCATTGGCCCGTCGGTGTCGGCCCCATCCGCCGCATACAGCGCGTGCAGCAGGGCCACATTGCTCAGGGCATTGCCATAACTGGCGCCCTTGCCTCCACCCGCCTGCATCGGCATGGCATTGCTCTGGTTGTTGCCTGTGCCATCGAAAAACACGCCAAAACGCAAGGTGACTGGGGTAGAAGGTTCAATACTGCGGCTGTTCAGTTTCATCATCGTGCATCCTGCTTGTGCAAAAAGCACAAGCAGGCGCCAGGACGCCGTCACGCAACATCAGCCAATGGCCAGCCATGTGCAGGACATTTCTGTAAACGCACGCCCCTCGGCCCGGATAAATTTACCGGCCGCCATTGGTCGCCACCCCCCCGGATGGATTAAAGTATCACCCCTTGCCAGGGCAGCTGCGTTCAGCCCGCCCGCGGCCCCATACCAGGAACCGTCGCCGATGGAACACCGTGAAGCGCTGATCGCGCTGCGCACCTTTCTTTCTTCCCAGATCCTAGGCCAGGAGAAACTGGTCGAACGGCTGTTGATCGTGCTGCTGGCCGACGGCCACATGCTGGTCGAAGGTGCCCCGGGCCTGGCCAAGACCAAGGCCATCAAAGAACTCGCCGAAGGTATCGAGGCGCAGTTCCATCGTATTCAGTTCACGCCCGACCTGCTCCCGGCCGACATCACCGGCACCGAAATCTACCGCCCGGAAACCGGCAGCTTCGTGTTCCAGCAAGGGCCTATTTTCCACAACCTGGTGCTGGCCGACGAAATCAACCGTGCCCCGGCCAAGGTCCAGTCGGCACTGCTCGAAGCCATGGCCGAGCGCCAGGTCAGCGTGGGCCGCAGCACCTACGACCTGTCGCCGTTGTTCCTGGTCATGGCCACGCAGAACCCGATCGAGCAAGAGGGCACTTACCCGCTGCCCGAAGCCCAACTCGACCGCTTCCTGATGCACGTTAAAATCGGCTTCCCCGACGCTGCGGTAGAGCGGCGTATCCTGGCGCAGGCCCGTGGTGAAGCGCTGGGCGGCGAGACCAAGCCCGAGCGCCGGGTCAGCCAGCAGGCCATCTTCGCCGCACGCAAGGAAATCCTCGGCCTGTACATGGCCGATGCGGTGGAGGAATACCTGGTGCAACTGGTAATGGCCACCCGTACCCCAGCCAAGTTCGATGCCGAGCTGGCCGACTGGATCGCCTACGGCGCCAGCCCGCGCGGCTCCATTTCGCTGGACCGTTGCGCGCGCGCCCACGCCTGGCTGGCCGGGCGCGACTTCGTCAGCCCCGAAGACATCCAGGCGGTGCTGTTCGACGTGCTGCGCCACCGCATCATCCTCTCGTTCGAGGCCGAGGCGGCGGGGATCGACCAGGACCGAGTGGTCCAGCGCATCCTCGACGTTGTCGCCGTTGCCTGACCCTATGCCCACCGCGCAGCTGGCCGAACCCGGCATCCGCATCGGCCTCGCCGAGCTGATCGACATGCGCCACCGCGTGCGCGAAATTCAGCTGTTTTCCAAGCCCGGCCAGCGCAGCCCGCTGGTGGGCCTGCACCACTCCAAGTTGCGCGGGCGTGGTGTGGACTTCGACCAGGTGCGCGTGTACCAGGCCGGCGACGATGTGCGCAACATCGACTGGCGGGTCACCGCGCGCACCCAGGAGCCGCACACCAAGCTGTTCCACGAAGAGCGCGAACGCCCCATCTTCATCCTCGTCGAGCAAAGCCAGCGGCTGTTCTTCGGCTCGGGGCTGATGTTCAAGTCGGTGCTGGCAGCCCAGGCTGCGGCGCTATTCGGCTGGGCTGCGCTGGGCCACAACGACCGCATCGGCGGGCTGGTGTTCGGCGACAACGAGCACCACGAAATCAAACCCCGGCGCAGCAAGCAAAGCCTGCTGCAACTGCTCAACCGCCTGGCCAAGGTCAACCAGGGGCTGCATACCGAGGCCGTGCCGCAGGCCGACAGCCTCGGCATGGCCCTGCGCCGGGCCCGCGAAGTGCTGCGCCCCGGCAGCCTGGCCATCGTGATCTGCGACGAACGCTCGCTTAACGCCCAGGTTGAACAGCACCTGGCCATGCTCTCGCGCCATTGCGACGTGCTGCTGCTGCCGGTGTCCGACCCACTCGACCATGCCCTGCCTGCCGCCGGCCTGCTGCGCTTTGCCCAGCGCAGCGCCCAGCTGGAGCTCGACACCCTCGACGCCAACCTGCGCCTGGCCTACCGCCAGCAGGCCGAAGCACGCATCGAGCGCTGGGAGCTGATGGCGCAAAAAATGCGCGTGGTCCTGATGCCACTGAGCACACAAAGCGAAATGATCGAGCAACTGCGCGAGTACCTGAACGCCCAGCGGCCACGGAGCGCGTCATGAACCCGCTCGACCAACTGCACCCGCTGATCGACCCGGCGCCGATCGGCCTGTGGCCGCCGGCACCCGGCTGGTGGGTGCTGCTGGCCATGCTGCCGCTGCTGGGCTGGGGCCTGTGGCGGCTACGCCGCTGGCGCCCGGGCAAACGCCGCATCGTACGTGCCGAACAACCACTCGACCCAGTGCGCGCGGAGGCCCTGGCCGAACTGGCCCGCCTGCCACGCCCGTACGACGGCGCCCCAGCCGGTGCCTGGCTGCAACAGATCAACGCCCTGCTCAAGCGCCTGTGCCGCAGCCACTACCCCGGCGCCAACAGCCACACCCTCAACGGCCGCCAATGGCTGGCGTTTCTCGACAACCGCTGCCCGGCCGCCGGCCTGACCCGCTGGATGGTGCTGGTCGAAGGTGCCTACAAACCCGAATGCAAGCTCGACGACAAAGCCATTGCCGGGCTCAGCCAAGCTGTCGAAACCTGGATCCGCAAGCATGTTTGAACTGGCCTGGCCGTGGGTCTTCGCCCTGTTGCCGTTGCCGTGGCTGGCGCGGCTGGTACTGCCTGCCGCCGACAGCGGCGAGCCGGTGCTCAAGGTAGGCTTCCTTAACGAGCTGGAAAGCCTGGCCGGGCGCCGCGCGCGGCTCAACCTGCCAACCTGGCGCCAGCAGGCGCCATTCGTGGTCATCTGGCTGTTGCTGCTGTGCGCCGCCGCCCGCCCGCAATGGCTGGGCGAGCCGGTACCGGTCGCTGCCAGCGGCCGTGACCTGCTGGTGGCGGTGGACGTGTCCGGGTCGATGGACTTCCCCGACATGCAATGGAAGAACGAAGACATCAGCCGCCTCGACCTGGTCAAGGCGCTGCTCGGCGACTTTCTGCAAGACCGCGAAGGCGACCGCGTCGGCCTGATCCTGTTCGGCAGCCAGGCCTACCTGCAGGCGCCGCTCACCTTCGACCGGCGCACCGTGCGCACCTTCCTCGACGAAGCGCAAATCGGCATCGCCGGCAAAAACACCGCCATCGGTGACGCCATTGGCCTGGCGGTCAAGCGCCTGCGCCAGCGCCCGGCGCAAAGCCGGGTGCTGGTGCTGATTACCGACGGCGCCAACAACGGCGGGCAGATCCACCCGCTGACCGCCGCCCGCCTGGCTGCCCAGGAAGGCGTGCGCATTTACACCATCGGCATCGGCGCCAACCCCGACGCCAGTGGCACCCCCGGCCTGCTCGGCCTCAACCCGAGCCTGGACCTGGACGAAGCCTCGCTCAAGGAAATTGCCGACATCAGCCACGGTGCCTACTTCCGCGCCCATCACGGCGCCGAACTGGACGCCATCGGCGACACCCTCGACCAGTTGGAGCCGGTGGCCCAGCAACCGACCCAGGCACGTACGGCCAAAGCCCTGTACGCCTGGCCCCTGGCCCTGGCGCTGCTGCTCAGCGTGCTGGCGGTTGTGGCCGTGCAATGGCCCGACAACCAGCTGCAACGCATGCTGCGCAAACCGCGCTTCCTGCAGCCGCACCCGGAATGGCGCCAGCGCCTGAAGCGCCTGCGCCTGAGGAGGCGGCGATGATCGACCTATGGCCACAATGGTTGCGCCCGCTCTGGCTGCTGCTCGTGCCGCTGCTCGGCTGGCTGCTTTACAAGCTGTGGCACCGGCGCAAGCGCGCCGGGCGCTGGCAGATGATTCTGCCGCCAGCGTTCCATGGCGTACTGCTCGGCGGTGGCAGCGGCAGCACCAGCAAGCTGCCGTGGGTGGCGCTGGGCCTGGCCTGGGCGCTGGTGATCCTGGCCCTGCTCGGGCCTAGCTGGCAGCGCGTGGAAGAAAGCCGCCAGCGCCCGGCCGACCCGCTGGTGATCCTGCTTGAACTGACCCCGCAGATGCTTGCCGAGGACAGCCCGCCCAATCGCCTGGAACAGGCGCGGCGCAAAATCCTCGACCTGCTCGAACACCGCCGCGACAGCCAGACCGCGCTGGTGGTCTACGCAGGTTCCGCACACACCCTGGTGCCGCTGTCCGATGACCTGGCCACCACCCGCAACCTGCTGGAAGCAATCGACCCGTCGATCATGCCCAAGCCTGGCCAACGCGCCGACCTGGCCGTGCAAAAAGGCCTGGCGTTGCTGGCCCAGAGCGGCCTCGGCCAAGGCCGCCTGCTGCTGATCGGCTCTTCGCTCAGCGCCCCGGAGCGCCAAGGCATCGCCCAGGCCCTTGGCCGCCAAGGCCCAAGCCTGCTGATGCTGGGCATTGGCAGCCGCGAAGGCGCGCCGGTGCGCCAGGCCAATGGCGAATACCTCAAGGACGATCAGGGCGGCATCCTCCTGCCGCGCCTGGACAGCGCCAGCCTCAAAGGTTTTATCAGCGGCACCGGCGGGCGCTACCGCCATGCCCGCATCGACGACCTCGACCTGCGCGGCCTGGGCTTGTTCGACAACCCACGCGTCGGGCGCAATGACGGCCAGACCCTGCAACTGGACAGCTGGGCCGACCAGGGTTACTGGCTGCTAATCCCGCTATTGCTGCTGGCCGCCTGCGCCGGCCGCCGTGGTTGGCTGTTCTGCCTGCCGCTGCTGCTGGCCCTGCCACAGCCCAGCCAGGCCTTCGAGTTCAACGACCTGTGGCTGCGCCCCGACCAGCAAGGCCAACGTCTGCTGGAACAAAACCGCCCGGCCAGTGCTGCGCGCCACTTCCAGGACCCACAATGGCGCGGCATGGCCCTGTACCAGGCCGGTGACTATGCTGGTGCCGCCGAGGCCTTTTCCCAAGGCGACTCCGCGGCAGCCCACTACAATCGAGGCAATGCCCTGGCCCGCAGCGGCGAACTGGAGGCTGCCCTGGACGCCTACGAGCAAGCCCTGGAGCGCCAGCCCGACCTGCAACCAGCGCTGGACAACCAGGCGCTGGTGCAACAGATGTTGCAACAGCGCGAGGCCAAGGCCGAGGAGCAACCGGCCAACAGCGATGCCCAAGGCACGCCCGGCAGCGAAACCGAAGGCAACAGCAGCTCGGCCAGCAGCCCTGCGCAAGGCCCCCCCGGCAACGAAGAACAAGCCAGCGCCGAACAACCCGGCGAAGGCAGCAACAATAACCAGGCCGCGCCCGGCAACCAGGCGGGTGCCGATGACAGCGTGATCCAGCCGCCGCAGCGCCCGGTGTCGACCAACCTCGATGCCGAACAACGCCAGGCCCTGGAACAATGGCTGCGGGAGATCCCCGACAACCCGGCGGAGCTGCTGCGGCGCAAATTCTGGTATGAACAGCAATTGCATCAGGAAACCCCACGATGAGTCGCTTCGGCGTCTTTCTCCTCACCCTGCTGTGGGCCGTGCTGGCCCAGGCCGATCCGCTGCTGCGGGCCAGCGTTGACCGTACCCGCCTGGAAGCTGGCGAAAGCCTGGAGCTGACCCTGGAAAGCCAGGACGTCACCCAGTTCGGCAAACCCGACCTGCGGGCCCTGGAAGGCGACTTCGAAGTGCGCGGCACACGTCAGCTGAACAGCCTGCATACCCTCGACGGTGAAACCCGCGCCAGCACCCGCTGGATCATTACCCTGTTGCCACGGCGCAGCGGCAGCCTGCGCATTCCCGAGCTGCAGCTGGGCCAGTCGCACAGCCAGGCCATCGAGCTGCAAGTGCTGCAGGCCGATGCCAGCCACCAGGACACCTCTCAAGTGTTCATCGAGGCAACCCTCGACAGCACCGACGTGTACGTGCAGGCCCAGGCCGTGCTGACCCTGCGCATCTACCACTCGGTGGCGCTGTACGACGACAGCAGCCTCAGCCCACTGCAACTGGAGAACGCCAAGGTCGAGCCGCTGGGCGAATCGCGCACCTATGAAAAGGAAATCAATGGCGTGCGCCACGGCGTGATCGAAACCCGCTATGCGCTGTATGCCCAGCAAAGCGGCAGCCTCGACATCCCGCCGCTGACCTTCACCGCCACCGCCGCTGCCAGCAGCGACGAAGCCCCGCAAGCCAACGGCACGGCCCGCGCTGGCCACCAGGTGCAGGTCAGCTCGCTGCCATTGCGGCTTACCGTGCGCCCTATTCCGGCCGCCTGGCCCGCTGGCGTGCCGTGGCTGCCAGCCCGCAGCCTGACCCTGGAAGAGCACTGGAACCCCGACCCCACTAGCCAGCAGGTGCAGATTGGCGACTCGCTGACGCGCAACATCACCCTGCGCGCCGAAGGCTTGTCCAGCACCCAGCTGCCGCCGCTGCCGGCCACCGAAATCATCGGCCTGCGCCGCTACCCCGACCAGCCGCTGCTGCGCAACGAAATCAGCGACCGCGGCATGACCGCCAACCGCGAAGAGCGCGAAGCGCTGGTGCCGACCCACAATGGCACGCTGGCCTTGCCGGCACTGGAAGTGGCCTGGTGGAACACCCGCGAAGACCACCTGGAGCACAGCAGCCTGCCAGCGCGCACACTGAATGTGCAGGACAACCCGGCGCTGAGCGCCGATACCCCGGTGAGTGACAACAGCAGTGCCAGCACCTTGCTGTGGCCCTGGCAGCTGGCCACCCTGGTGCTGGCCCTCACCACCCTACTGGGCTTCACCCTATGGTGGCGCGCCCGCTCGCAACCGGCAATACTGCGCGCTGCGCAGACCGGGCCGAGCCCGCGCACCCTGCTGGACGACCTCAAGCGCGCGTGCCAGGCCAACGACCCACAGGCCACCCGCCAAGCGCTGGATGCATGGGCCCGGCAGCAGCCGGAGACCCTGGCCGAGATGGCGGCACGCTTCGTGCCACTGTCCGATGCGCTGGATGGGTTGAACGGGGCGTTGTACAGCGAGAGTGGCCAGTATTGGCAGGGTGAGGATTTGTGGCGCGCGATCGGCACCATTCCGCCGGCAGAGCAAGTGTTGTTGCCGGCTGGGGAGAATGGCAGCTTGCCACCGCTCTATCCCAAGTGATGTGCTGCCTGGGCAGGCCTCTTCGCGGGTAATCCCGCTCCCACAGAAATTGCACAAAGTTCAAGGGCAGCACAGATCCTGTGGGAGCGGCCTTGCGTCGCGAAAGGGCCGCACAGCGGCCCCGGCATTTTTGCATCGATGCGAAGATCCTGGGGGCGCTTCGCACCCCTTTCGCGACACAAGGCCGCTCCCACAGGTACAACACATACCTTGAGCATCGCGCTGTACCTGTGCAGGCGCGCCCGCGAACACCAGCGCAGCCGGTGCCAGCCACCACCACGCACCGCCGTAAGACATTTCTGAACCTGCAACCAAATGCTTCAGGATCAACTCGCTTAGGAATTATCCTACGCGCGCTGCCGAACTATCGCTGTTGTCGGGGAAACACCTCACGGATAACGTTTCCGAGTCGCTCCGGTGACCGGGTGTGAGAACCCGACAGAGATTTTACGCAGCACCTCTATGGTGGCCGTACGTGGGCAGGCCTTGGCCTGGCCGAGTCTTTGCGTATTTCTCCTCGGTTTCTCACCCCGCGTACGGCTGCCACCCTCGATCCGTGAGAAAGATTCAGGTGGCAGCTCCCTTCTGTTTCAGAGGAATACGCCATGAAGAAGATCGTCCCCGATCCACCCGCAATACTGACAGCCCGCCCCTTCTACACCATCAACCAGGACACACCCTCGGTTGACGCCCTGATCCACACCCTCCAGCTGATGGCCGGCATCGAAGACTCGCTGGACGAATACATCTGTGCCAACGCCGGCGAGCCTGGCATTAACATGCTGGTCAATGCGGTGCATCATGTGCAGATGACCAAAGCCTTGGCCGAGTTGCTGCTGCACCGGCAGACCGGGGATATCACCTGGCACTGAGGTTGAGCCACCGCACAAGGCTCAAGGCATGCACGGCCCTTGTGGGAGCTGGCTTGCCGGCGATTGGGCCGCACAGCGGCCCCATGCTTGGGTTACCATACGACCCGCGCAACGCCCATCCCCCAAAGCCAAGCCCTCGCTTGCTCGACTCGACACCAACAGGTCATCCATGCGTCTGTTTCATACCTCCGACTGGCACCTGGGCCAAAGCCTGCACGGCCAGGAACGCGATTTCGAACACGCCTGCTTCCTCGACTGGCTGCTCGGCCAGCTGCGCCTGCGCCAGCCGGATGCGCTATTGATCGCCGGCGATATCTTCGACACGGTCAACCCACCGGTCAAAGCCCAGGAGCGCCTCTACGACTTCATCGTCCAGGCCCACGAGCAACAGCCCAAGCTGGACATCGTGATGATCGCCGGCAACCACGACTCCGGCTCGCGCATCGAGCTGCCCGCCGCGCTCATGCGCCGCCTGCGCACCCATGCCCTGGGCCGGGTGCACTGGTTGGACGAGGGCCAGCTGGATGCCGAGCGCCTGCTGATCCCGCTGACCAACGGCCGTGGCAAGGTCGCTGCCTGGTGCCTGGCCCTGCCCTTCCTGCGCCCAGCCGAGGTCACCGGCCCGCAATTGGGCGACGACTATCTGCAAGGCATCACCCAGGTGCACCAGCAACTGATCGCCGCCGCGCAAAAAAAACGCAAGAAAGACCAGGCGCTGATCGCCATCAGCCATGCGCACATGGCTGGGGGCGCAGTGTCGGAGGACTCCGAGCGCAGCCTGATCATCGGCAACGCCGAGGCGCTGCCGGCCAAGCTGTTCGACAAATCCATCAGCTACGTCGCCTTGGGCCACCTGCACAAGCCGCAGAAGGTCAACCGCGAAGAACGCATCCGCTACAGCGGCTCGCCGATCCCGCTGTCGTTCGCCGAAATCAACTACCCGCACCAGGTGCTGGAAGTGGAGCTGGACGGCAACGGCCTGGTCAGTGTCGAGCCGCGCCCGGTACCACGCGCCGTGGCCTTGCAACGGGTGGGCCCGGCGCCGCTGGGCGAGCTGCTGCAGCAACTGGCCGACTTGCCGGTTATCGACCTGCTCGAGGACCCCAACCGCCAGCCCTGGCTGGAAGTGCGGGTGATACTCGACGAACCGCAACCCGATCTGCGCCAGCAGATCGAAACAGCACTGGAAGGCAAGGCCGTACGGCTGATCCGCATCAGCGCCGAGTACGCCGGCCGCAACAACGCCGAAGACGATGACCTGGCCTTTGTCGAACTGGCCCAGATGACCCCGCAAGACCTGTTCAGCCGTGCCTGGGAGCAGGCCTACGGCAACCCCGCCGACGAGCAGGCGCTGGCCGACTTTGCCCTGCTGTTGCAGGACGTGCAGCAGGAAGAGGAACAGCCATGAAGATTCTCGCCATCCGCCTGAAGAACCTGGCATCGCTGGCCGGCCCAATCGACATCGACTTCACCGCCGAACCGCTGGCCAGCGCCGGCCTGTTCGCCATCACCGGGCCTACCGGTGCCGGCAAGAGCACCCTGCTCGACGCCCTGTGCCTGGCGTTGTTCGGCACCGTACCACGGCTCAATGACATCGGCCGCGAGGCCAAGGTGCCGGACGCCGACGGCGAAATCCCCACCTCTGACCCGCGCAACCTGCTGCGCCGTGGCACCGGCAGTGGCTTTGCCGAAGTCGATTTCGTCGGCATCGATGGCCGCCGCTACCGCGCCCGCTGGGAAGCCAACCGCGCTCGCGACAAGGCCAACGGCAAGCTGCAACTTAGCCGCCAGAGCTTCTACGACCTGGACAGCGAGCAGGTGCTGGGCAGTGGCAAGAACGAATACAAGCAACTGGTCGAAGCCCGCCTGGGGCTGAACTTCGAGCAGTTCACCCGGGCGGTGATGCTGGCCCAGAGCGAGTTTGGCGCGTTTCTCAAGGCCGACGACAAAGAGCGCAGCGAGCTGCTGGAAAAGCTCACCAACACCGCCATCTACACCCGCCTGGGCCAGCGCGCCTTCAGCAAGGCGCGCGAAGCCGGCGAGGCGCACAACGCCCTGAAAGACCGCGCCAGCCACCTGCTGCCAATGGTTGCCGAAGCGCGCGCCGAGCTTGACCAGCACCTGGAACAGGCACAGCAGCAGTTCAAGGCCGACCAGGCCGGCGAGCGCCAGTTGGAACAGCAGCGCAACTGGCTGAGCGAGCAGCGTCAGCTGCAGGCCCAGCACGCCGAAGCCAGCGCCGCGCTGCAGGCCGCCGAACACGACTGGCAGCAACTGGCCGAGCCGCGCCTGGACCTGGTGCGCCTGGAGCGCCTGGCCCCACAGCGCCACCAGTTCCACCGCCAGCAGACACTGGCCGCGCAACTGGCGCCAGTGGCAGCGAAGATCGCTGAGCAACAGCAGCTGCAAACCGAACTGCAGGTACGTACCGCCGAGCACGAACAGGCGCTGAACGCGGCACGCCAAGCACTGGCCGATAGCCAGGCCCAGCACGGCGAAAACGCCCCACGCCTGCGCCAGGCCTTTGCCGCCCAGGACAACCTGGCACGCCTCGACCAGGAGCTGGCCGCCCAGCACAGCAGCAGCCAACAGGCGCAGCAGCAAGTCGCCGACGGCCAGCAGCAGCTGCAGCAGCTGGAGGACAACCAACAGCGCAGCCTGCAGCAACTGGCACAGATCGACACCGCGCTCGCCGACAGCCAGCACCTGGCCGGCCTGGCCGATGCCTGGCACGCCTACTTGCCGCAACTGAAGCAGGTGATGCTGATCGGTGGCCGGCTGGCCAAGGGCCGTGAAGAACTGCCCAGCCTGCAGGCCCAGGCCAGCCAGGCCAATGCGCACCTGCAGGCCGAGCGCGACGCCTACGACATGCTGTTCCGCGAGGCCAAGGCCGAGCCCCAGGCCCTGGCCGAGCAGATCGACCTGCTCGGTGGCATGCTGCAGGACAACCGCAAGCAGCAACGCACCGTCGAAGTGCTTGCGCGCCTGCATGGCCGTGAGCTGGAGCTGCGCCAGCAGCTGGATGCCTTGCGTGAGCGGCAACAGCAGGCCATGCAGCAACGCCAGCAACTGATCAGCGAAGGCACCGCCGCCAAGGCCGAGCTGGAGGCCGCCGAACAGGCGCTCAACCTCACCCGCCAGTTGCTGGAACGCCAGCGCCTGGCCCGTAACACCAGCGTCGAGGAACTGCGTGGCCAGCTGCGCAACGGCGAACCTTGCCCGGTATGCGGCAGCGCCGAACACCCGTTCCATCAGCCCGAAGCGCTGCTGCAAAGCCTGGGTCGCCATGACCAGGCCGAAGAAGACGCCGCGCAGAAGCAGGTCGAAACCCTCAATGGCAAGCTGGTGGACCTGCGTACTCAGCTGGGTGTGGTCAACGCCCAGCTCAAGGACTACCAGCAGCAACAGCAGCAACTGGGTGAGCAGCTGCAACCACTGGTGGCCGAAGTCCAGGCGCACAGCCTCTGGCCCGCTCTCGCCCCGCAAGACGACAAGGCCCGCAGCACCTGGCTCGACAGCCAGCTGCGGCGCCTGGAAGAAGAGATCAACCAGGACGAGAAACGCCTGAGCGCCCTGCTCGCCCTGCAGAAAGACGCCGCCCGCCTCAACCAGCAACTGCAGGCTGCCCACGACGCCCAGCAGCAGGCGCAGCGCCACCTGGAGCACCAGCACCAGGCGCTGGCCAACGACGAGCAGCAGTTACAGCAAGGCTTGAACGACCTGGCCGGCGTATTGCCCGAGGAAGCGCTCAAGGCCCTGAATGACGACCCGGCCAATGCCTTCCTTGCCCTCGACCAGCAGATTGCCCAGCGCCTGCAGCAACTGGAGCAGCGCAAGGACGAACAGGAAGAACAGCTTGCCCGGCAAACCCAGCTAGACAAGCTGCGCGACCAGCAGCAGGCGCGTGTGCAAGGCCTGCAGCAGTTGCAGCAGAAACTCGCTGCCCTTGATGAGCAGCGCCAGCAGGCCCAGGCCTCGCTTGGCGAACTGCTTGGCGAGCACGCCAGCGCCGAAGCCTGGCAGCAGCATATGGACACCGCACTGCAACACGCCCGTGCCCTCGACGCCGACACCGCCCAGCGCCTGCAGGAGTTGCGTACCCAAGGCGTGCAACTGGCCAGCGAACTCAAGGCCAACGCCCAGCAGCAGCAGGCGCTGGACGCCGAGTGCCAGCAATTGCAAGGCCATATCGCCCAGTGGCGCAGCGAACACCCGGAACTGGACGATGCCGGCCTGGATCGCCTGCTGGCCATGGACGACGCGCAAGTAAACGAACTGCGCCAACGCCTGCAAGGCGCCGAAAAAGCCATCGAGCAAGGCCGCGTATTGCTGCAGGAACGTGAACAGCGCCTGCAACGACACGCCGCGCAAATGACCGTGGACACGTCGGCTGAAGCCCTGGAGCAAGCCTTGGCCGAGCTGCGTGAACGCCTGGCCGGCCATGAGCAGCAATGCGCCGAATTGCGCGCACAGCAGGCCGACGACCAGCGCCGCCAGCAGGCCCACCAGGCGTTGGCGGCAGAAATCGAACAGGCCCACCAGCAGTGGCAACGCTGGGCCCGCCTGAATACCCTGATCGGCTCGGCCTCGGGCGATGTGTTCCGCAAGATCGCCCAGGGCTACAACCTCGACCTGCTGCTGCACCACGCCAACGCTCAGCTGCGCCAACTGGCCCGCCGTTATCGCCTGAAGCGTGGCGGCAGCGCCCTCGGCCTGCTGGTGCTGGACACCGAGATGGGCGACGAACTGCGTTCGGTGCACTCGCTGTCAGGCGGGGAAACCTTCCTGGTGTCGCTGGCCCTGGCCCTCGGGCTGGCCTCGATGGCTTCCAGCACGCTGCGCATCGAGTCGCTGTTCATCGACGAAGGCTTCGGCAGCCTCGACCCCGAGTCGCTGCAACTGGCCATGGACGCCCTCGACGGCTTGCAGGCGCAAGGCCGCAAGGTGGCAGTGATTTCCCACGTGCAGGAAATGCACGAGCGCATCCCGGTGCAGATCCAGGTGCGCCGCCAGGGTAATGGCCTGAGCGATGTGGAGGTGTGCGGGTGATCCTCTACTCGTTCCGCCGCTGCCCCTGGGCCATGCGCGCGCGCCTGGCCCTGCGCTATGCCGGCTGCGCGGTGGAAATTTGCGAGGTGGCGATGAAGAACAAGCCGGCAGAACTGCTGGCCTTGTCGCCGAAAGGTACGGTGCCGGTGCTGGATACCGGTGCCGGTGTGCTGGAGGAGAGCCTGGACATCATGCGCTGGGCGCTGGCGCAAAACGACCCGCAGGACTGGCAGCTACAGGCCGACCCTGCGGCGGCGCAGCAGGCTGAAGCCCTGATCGTGCGCAACGACAGCACGTTCAAGGCGCAGGTGAACCTGTACAAGTACGCCGAGCGCTACCCGGAGCATTCCCGCGAGCATTACCGCCAGCAGGCCGAGGCCTGGCTGGCGGAGCTCGAAGGCCTGCTGGCTAGCCGGCCCTACTTGCTGGCCGACCACCCGAGCATTGCCGATGCCGCGTTGTTGCCCCTGATGCGCCAGTTTGCCGGGGTCGAACCGCAGTGGTTCGCCGAGGCGGCTTATCCGCGCGTGCGGAGCTGGCTGGAGGGGTGGCTGGCTTCGGAGCTGTTCAGGTCAGTCATGGCCAAATAGGTTCACACGATCCCTTGTAGGAGCGAGTCAGCTTCACGAGTGGTGCTTGCCACTCAATGCCGCATGAAAATGGGCACTCTGGCGCAGGTACTGCTCGGTATAACTGTGGGTAGCGGACGCCTTGCCGCTGGTGTCGGCATGGGCGTGTGCCGGCAGTACGACCGAAGCAGAAATGGCGGAAGCGGCAATGACCGGGAAGAGATTGAAGTTCATCTGGGCTGACCTCGACGGCGGTGGTTTGACGTTGGCCCGTTTGGGCCTTGGGTCAAACTTACGCCGCCGCAGCCGCAGGCAAAAATTCATTGCGGCAGTATCGATTATCACGCCGATCGATATCACTCGATGAACTTCAGGTCCGAGGGTGCCTCCTGCTTCAGCGTCTGCACCGTCTCCAGCAGCTTGCCGCTGCGCGGGTCGCGGCGCATTACCACGATCTGGTTGCTCTTCTGGTTGGCCACCAGCAGGAAGTTGTCACTCGGGTCGAGGGCGAATTCCCGCGGGTGATCACCCTCCACCGCACGGCGTTGCAGGAAGGTCAGCTGGCCATCGCCCTTGCCCACGCTGAACACCACGATCTCATTGGCCGTGCCGCGGTTGCTCACATACAGGAAGCGCCCGTCCGCCGACAGGTGCAGGCCTCCCGCCGCCTTGGCTGCCGCATCCTGCTGTTCGGTCAGCGGCAGGCGCTGGCGCTCAAGCAGGGCATCGTCCTTGACGTCGAACGTTACCACCTCGCCACTCATTTCCAGCGTCAGGTAGGCATGCCGGCCCTTGGCGTCGAACAGCAGGTGGCGTGGCCCGCTGCCTGGTGGCAAGTCTACCGAGGCCGGAATCGCCGGGCTTAACGGGTGGTCCGGGCTGGCACCATCGTAGCGGTAGATGAACACCTTGTCGGCGCCCAAGTCGCAGGCATAGACATGCTGGCCATCGGGCGAAAGCACCAGTGAATGCACATGGGCCCCGGCCTGGCGCTCGGGGTTGACCCCACTCGCCTTGTGCCGAGCCTGTTGCACCACGGCCTTGAGCTTGCCGTCCTTGGCCACCGGGATTACCACCAGGCTGCCGCCGGGGGCGGGGTTGACCGCGTAGTTGGCCACGAACAGATAACGCTGGTCACGGCTGAGGCTGGCGTGGGTCGGCTCGTCGCCTCGGGTAGCCACCTGGTTGAGCGGCTTGATCTCGCCCTTGGCGCTGACACTGAAACTGCTGGCGTGGCCGTCGGGGGTTTCATTGACCGCAAACAACTGGCGCTGGTCGGCCGACAACACCAGCCACGACGGGCTTACGCTCTTCACCACTTGCTGCGGTGTGGGGTTGATGTGGCCAGTCTTGTCGTCGAACTGATAGCGGTAGATGCCCTGGCTGGCGCCATCGGTGTAACTGCCCACCAGCAACGTGGCGGCGTGGGCATGGATAGTCAGGCTCATCAGGCTAGCGGTCAGCAGGCTCGTCCAGATCCGCTTCATCTTGGTCCTCGTCCGGGGCACGAAAGGCACTCATACAGACTAGCCGATGCTCGCCATTGGCATCGTTGAGCTGCCATTCATCACCGCTGGCGATGGCGGCGGTGATTTGCTCGGGGGTGAACGACCAGCGGCGCAGTTGGCGGCCGTCCATGCATTCGACGGTGAGGCCGGAATCGTTGGAGGTGAAGTCGAAGGCGTGCAGGCCGTCGATCAGGAGCATGTCGCAGGACTGCAGGGCGGTGGCGAGGGGGGACATGGGGGTACCAATCAGAAATGAGTTGGCATTATAGCCCTGGGGCTGCTTTGCAGCCCATCCGACCGGTCCGGCGCCCCGGCAAGGCCGCTCCCACATGGGACGGTGCAGTACCTGTGGGAGCGGCCTTGTGTCGCGATTGGGCCGCAAAGCGGCCCCCTGCAATTCAATGGGCGAAAATCGACCCCCCTTCCTTGCCCACCATCTTCTCCGGCTTGATCAGGAACCGCGCCAGCGCCGGCAACAGCCACAGCGCTCCAAACATGTTCCACAACAGCATGAAGGTCAGCATCAGCCCCATGTCCGCCTGGAACTTGATCGCCGAGAAAATCCAGGTGCACACGCCAATGGCCAGGCACAACCCGGTGAACAGCACCGCCTTGCCAGTCGAGCGCAAGGTCTCGTAATAGGCCTCCTGCAACGGCAACCCGGCACGCAGGAAGCTCTCCAGCCGGCTGTAGATGTAGATGCCGTAGTCCACGCCAATACCCACGCCCAGCGCCACCACCGGCAAGGTCGCCACCTTCACGCCGATGCCCATGTAGGCCATCAGCGCGTTGCCCAGCACCGAGGTCAGCACCAGCGGCAGCACAATGCACAGGGTGGCGGCGAACGAACGGAAGGTGATCAGGCACATCACCGCCACGCAGATGTACACCAGGATCAGGATGGTCAATTCTGCCGACTTGATCACTTCGTTGGTCGCTGCCTCGATCCCGGCGTTGCCCGCTGCCAGCAGGAACTGCAGGCCCTCCTTGTTGTGGCTGTCGGCAAATGCCTTGGCCGCGGCGGTCACCCGCTCCAGGGTCTCGGCCTTGTGGTCGTTGAGGAACACCAGCACCGGTGCCAGCGAGCAGTCACCGTTGTACAGACCGTCGGCACGGGCAATGGAGTTGTTGAGAATGTCCGGGTTACGCGACAGGGTTTCCCATTTCAGGCTGCCCTCGTTCATGCCCTTGATCACCTGCTTGGACACGGTCACCAGGGATATTGCCGACTGCACGCCAGGGGTGTTCTGCATGGTCCACATCAGCTCGTCGATCGGGGCCATGGTCGAGTGGATCGAGCACTGCTCCGACGGGGTCTTGACCATGATCACCAGCACGTCGGAGCTGGTCGAGTAGTTGCTGATGATGAAGTTGTTGTCCTGGTTGTAGCGCGAGTCGGGGCGCAGCTCTGGCGCGCCCTGGTCAAGGTCGCCGATCTTCAGGTTCTGGCTGTACCACAGGCCACCGGCGAAGGCGACCAGCGCCAGCACCACCGACACCGGTGCCACCTTGGCACTGGCGAAGTTGGACAACAGGCGCCAGAACGGGTGCTCGCAGGTAGCGTCCTTCTTGCTGCGTTCGATGGCTTTCTTGCTGATACCGACGTAGGAGATGGCCACCGGCAACAGGATCAGGTTGGTGAACACGATCACTGCGACACCGATGGAGGCACCAATCGCCAGCTCGCGAATCACCCCGATGTCGATGATCAGCAGGGTGATGAAGCCCACCGCGTCGGCGAGGATGGCGATCATCCCCGGCAGGAACAGCTGGCGGAAGGTACGCCGCGCGGCGGTAAGCGCGTTGTCGGCATCACTCGACTGCAAGGCGATGCCGTTGATCTTCTGCACCCCGTGGGAAATACCAATGGCGAAGATCAGGAACGGCACCAGCATCGAGTATGGGTCCAGGCCAAAGCCCACCGCATGCATCAGCCCCAACTGCCAGACTACCGCCACCAACGTGGTGATGAGCACGGCGATGGTGCTGCGGATGCACCAGGTGAACCAGTACAACAGCACCCAGGTGATCGCCAAGGCGACGCCGAAGAACATCGCCACCATGACCAGGCCGTCGATCAAGTCACCGACCTTCTTGGCGAAGCCGACAATGTGCACTTTCACATTGGGGTTCTGCGCCTGGAACTTGTCGCGGATCTTTTCTTCAAGCAGGTGCGAGAACTGCTGGTAGTCCAGCTTCACCTGCCTGCCTGGGTCCTGCGGGTCGGGGTAGCTTTCCAGCAGCGGCACATCGACGATGCTGGACTTGAAGTTGTTACCAACCAGGCGCCCCACCTGGCCCGACTTGAGCACGTTGTCGCGCAGGGTATCGAGGCTGTCCTGCGAACCGTTGTAGGTGTTGGGGATCACCTCGCCACCGGAGAAGCCCTCTTCGGTGACCTCGCTCCAGCGCACGCTGGGGCTCCACAGCGACTTCAGCCCGGCACGGTCGACGCCGGGGATGTAGAACACTTCGTCATGGATCTGCCGCAGGGTCTCCATGTAGTCCTTGTCGAAGATGTCGCCGTTGACCGCCTCCACCGAAATGCGCACGGTGTTGCCGAGGTTGGCCAGGTCGTTGCGGTGCTCCATCATCTGCTCGATGAACGGATGCTGCAGCGGGATCATCTTCTCGAAGCTGGTGGACGGGCGAATCTGCGTGGCCTGCCAGAACAGGAAAATACTGACCAGCACGCACAGGGCGATGACCACGGGGCGGTTGTTGAAGATCAGGCGCTCAAGCAGCGTGGCCTTGTCCTGATGATGCGGGCGCATGGTGATGCTCTCCTTGCTGGTCATGGACGCACCTCCTTGGCTGCCTGGTCTGCACCTTCGGCACTGGCCAGGTGCACACCACCCTGCCCCACCAGCAGCAGGCCGCCATTGGCCAGGCCGCTGACGCCAGCCAAGGCGAGGCGGTCAGCACGGTTGTACACGCTGAAGGTCTGGCCGTCGTCGGTGCTGCGCAGCACGCTGCCACCATTGCCGACCAGCACCAGGCTGCCATCTTCGACAAGCGTAGCGCCTGCCAGGCCGAATTCGAGGGTGCCACGCGCGGCCTTGAGTTCGATCGGCTGCCAGCTGTCACCGAAGTCGGTAGAGCGGAACAGGTTGCCGCGCAGGCCGTAGGCCAGCAGGGTGTGTGGCTGGGCGGTGCCGATAACGCCGAACAGCGAGCCCTCGTAGGGGCCCTGGACCTTGGCCCAGGTCTGGCCGTTGTCGGCAGAGCGGAACATGCCGCCCTGCTCGCCAACGATGAACAGGCCGGCATCACGCACCCGGGCAATGCCGTTCAGGTGCAGCTGGTCGGTGTTGTCCAGGCGCTCAGCCACATCCTGCCACTGCTGGCCGCCATCGGTGGTTTCCAGCAATGCACCGTAGGCACCCACGGCAAAGCCGTGCTGTGCGTCGAGGAAGGTGACATCGAGCAAGGGCGCTTCACGGGCCAGGTCTTCGAACTGCTTGCTCCAGGTGGCGCCGCCATCGCTGCTGGCGAGGATCTGCGCATCATGGCCGACGGCCCAGCCGCGCTTGTCGTCGAGGAAGAATACGGCGGTGAGCAGTTGCCGGGTGGGCACCCGGGCTTGAGTCCAGGTGTTGCCCTGGTCGTCGGAGAACAGGATATGGCCACGGTCGCCTACCACCACCAGGCGCTTGCCGGCATGGGTGGCGCCGATCAGCAGGCTTTGGCTGGCCTTGGCCGATTCTGTGGAGTATTCGTCGGCGGCAGCAGCTTGCACGCTGTCAGCCCACGTGCCAAGTGCCAGCGCCAGTGCCGCTGCAGCTGCCAATGGCCAGGCGAGGCGCCTGTTCTGTTCCCTCATGACTGTCCCCCTGTTGTGTTCTTATTTGGTGGGTCAATGCATTGCAGGTACTGCGAAAAAGCCTGATCTAGAGGCCTGCAATAGCTTGAGGGGATCGTAGCGGGGATGTTTGCGGGAAGACAACGGGCGGGGTGTTATGTTTTGTTATCGGCCAAAAAAAGCTTCGCGGGTAAACCCGCTCCCACAGGTCCTCCACCGCCCGTGAGAGCAGTGCAGTACCTGTGGGAGCGGGTTTACCCGCGAAGAGGCCAGCTCAGGCTATGGAGACTCAAGCCAGGCTCTTGCTCACAACCTCATACACATCACTGGACAGCTCACCCGAAGCCAGGATCCGCTCCAGCTCGCCCTTCATCAGGCCCTGGCGCGCATCGTCATACTTGCGCCAGCGGGTCAACGGCGCCAGCTGACGCGAGGCAATCTGCGGGTTCAGCGCATTCAGCTCGATCACCAGCTCCGCCAGGAAGCGATACCCCGAGCCATCCGCCGCATGGAAGTTGACCAGGTTCTGCCCGGCAAACGCCCCAATCAGCGCACGCACCTTGTTCGGGTTCTTCAGGGTGAACGCCGGGTGCTGCATCAGCGCCTTGACCCGCGCCAGCCCGCCCGGCAGCGCGCTGGCCGCCTGCACGCTGAACCACTGGTCCATGACCAGCGGGTTGTCCTTGAAGTGCTCGGCAAAGGCTTCCAGGGCCTTGGCCCGCTCGGCCTCGAACGGCGAGTTGACCAGTACCGCCAGGGCGGTCAGGCGCTCGGTCATGTTGTCGCACTGCTCGAACTGCTCCAGGGTCGCTTCCAGCACCTGCGGCTTGCCGCTCTGCATCAGGTACGACAGGGCGATGTTCTGCAGGCTGCGGCGGGCGAAGTGCTCGGCAGACGCCACGTAGGCGGTATTGCGCGACACCTCGCGGTTAGCCTGGTAGCGCGCCCACAGGGCGTCGAACAACTGCGCGGCGATCTGCTGGCGGGCGAACTCGCGGGCGGCGTGGATGGCATCCACGTCAGCCACCTGGCTGATCTCGGTGAGGTAGGCCTCACCTGGCAGCGAGAGCATTTCGGCAACCATGGCCGGGTCCAGCGCTTCGTTGCCGAGCACGGTGCCCAGGGCAGTGATCAGGCGCTGGTCGAGCTTCAATGCTTCGCCGCGCTGATGCTGGCCGATCAGTTCCTGCAGCACTTGCACCGACAGCTGCTGGCCCGCTTCCCAGCGGTTGAAGCCGTCGCTGTCGTGCTGCATCAGGAACATCAGCTGGTCGCGGTCGTAGGGGAAGCTCAGCTTCACCGGGGCGCTGAAACCACGCAGCAGCGACGGCAGCGGCTTGGCCGCGATGCCCTGGAAGATGAAGGTTTGCTCGGCCTCGGTCACCGACAACACGCGGCTGGTACCGTGAGCAGCGGCCTCGCCGACCAGTTGCAGCGGCAGGTCGTTGCCGGCGGCATCCAGCAGGCCCAGTTCCACCGGGATCACGAACGGCAGCTTTTCGGCCTTGTCCGGGGTTTGCGGGCAGCTCTGGCGGAACGTCAGGCTGTAGGTTTGCGCGGCGGCGTCATACGCCTCGCTGACGTCCAGGCGCGGGGTGCCGGCCTGGTTGTACCAGCGCTTGAACTGGCTGAAGTCGACGCCGTTGGCGTCTTCCATGGCCTTGATGAAGTCGTCGGTGGTCACCGCCTGGCCATCGTGGCGTTCGAAGTACAGGTCGCTGCCCTTGCGGAAGCCCTCGGCGCCCAGCAGGGTGCGAACCATGCGCACCACTTCGGCCCCCTTCTCGTACACGGTCAGGGTGTAGAAGTTGGAAATTTCGATGAAGCTGTCCGGGCGCACCGGGTGGGCCATGGGGCCGGCGTCTTCAGCGAACTGGTGGGTACGCAGGTAGGCCACGTCTTCAATGCGCTTGACCGTGCGCGAGTTCATGTCGGCGCTGAACTCGGCATCGCGGAACACCGTAAAGCCTTCTTTCAGCGACAGCTGGAACCAATCGCGGCAGGTGACGCGGTTGCCCGACCAGTTGTGGAAGTACTCGTGGGCAACCACGCCTTCGACGCGCTGGTGCGCGGCATCGGTGGCGGTTTCGGCACGGGCCAGCACACAGCTGGAGTTGAAGATGTTCAGGCCCTTGTTTTCCATGGCGCCCATGTTGAAGTCGTTGACCGCAACGATCATGAAGATGTCCAGGTCGTACTCACGACCGTAGACTTCTTCGTCCCAGCGCATGGACTTCTTCAGGCTGACCATGGCGTGGTCGCACTTGTCGATGTTCTCGGGCTCGACGTAGATGCGCAGGGTCACATCGCGGCCGGACTGGCGGGTGAAGCTGTCTTCCACGCACCATAGGTCACCGGCCACCAGGGCGAACAGGTAGGCCGGTTTCATGAACGGGTCTTCCCAGGTCGCCCAGTGGCGGCCGTCTTCGCCCTGGCCTTTCTCGAAGGTCCCGCTACCGATCGGGTTGCCGTTGCTCAACAGCACCGGGTAGCGATGCTGTTCGGCGATCACCGTGGTGGTGAAGGTGCTCATCACGTCCGGGCGGTCGAGGTAGTAGGTGATCTTGCGGAAACCTTCGGCCTCGCACTGGGTGCAGAACATCTTGCCGGACTTGTACAGGCCTTCCAGCGCGGTGTTGCTTTCGGGGTGGATCTTCACGCTGGTGTCGAGGGTGAAGCGCTCGGCCTTGGGCTGCACGGTCAGGCTGTCGGCGCCCAGCTGGTAGTCGCCCGGCTGCAGCTCCTGATCGTCCAGCGAGGCACGCAGCAACTCCAGCTGCTGGCCATCGAGTTCCAGTGGCGGCAGGCCGGCACCGCGTGCCGGGTTGCGGCGCATCACCAGTTGCGCGTGAACCAGGGTGTGGTCCTCGAACAGCTCGAAAGTCAGGTGCGTCTCGTCGATCAGGTACTCGGGCGCCTGGTAATCCTTCAGGTAGATCACTTGCGGTTGTTCGGTACGCATGTGCAGGTCCTTTTTACTGGAGCACGGCCAACTGGTAGGCCGTGTACTTGCGAATATTGATCACACCGGTGTCGAAGATCAGGTACTGGCCCTTGATGCCCAGCAGCGTGCCTTCGGCCACCGGGTCCTTGTCGAGGTTGAAGCTGACGATTTTCTTCGGGTAGGCCTCGACCGGGTAGTTCATCTGCACCACTTCGGCGTCCGGCAGTGGCTGGATCGCCTGCAGGCCAAAACGCCCTTGCAGTTCACGCAGGCCATCGGCGCAGGCGTCGAAGACCTGGTCGCGAATAGCCGGCAGGTCGAGCACCTCGGCGTCGCCCTTGAGCAGCGCACGCCAGTTGGTGCGGTCTGGCACCTGGCTGCGCAGCACGTCTTCGACCAGGCCCGACTGCTGGCGGGTGGCCACGCGCATGATCGGCAGGGCCTGGCTGGCGCCCTGGTCGAGCCAGCGGGTAGGCAATTGGGTGGCGCGGGTAATGCCAACCTTGATCCCCGACGAGTTGGCCAGGTAGACCACGTGGTCGGTCATGCAGAACTGTTCGCCCCACGACGGTTCGCGGCAGGTGCCGGCGTCGTAGTGGCATTTTTCCGGGGCCATGATGCACACGTCGCACTGGGCCAGCTTGGTCATGCACGGGTAGCAGTAACCCTGGCTGAAGCTGGTTTTGGTGCGCTTGCCGCAATGGCTGCAGTGAATGGCGCCGAGGTATTCCAGGCGCAGGCGCTGGCCGATCAGCGGGTTGACCGGCACCTGCGTGTCATCCAGGCGGAAGCTGTACTGCACCACCGGTGCCTGCAGGCTTACCGCCATCTTGCTCAACGAGCCACGAGCGAGTTCGATCAATGTACCGAGTCCGACTTGAACAGAATGTTGGCGATCGGCGCGGATTTCGACGCGCATTCCTGCGGGCCCATGTAACCGGTGCGCTGGTCTTCGGGGAGGTTTTTCATTTCCCAGGCGATCACTGCCTGCAGCGACAGCTCTTTCTGCTCGGCAGTGAGCTTGCGGCCATCCGACCATTTGCCGATTTCCACGGCCAGTTTCAGGCTCTCGTAGATTTCCGGGGTGATGTTTTCAATCATTTGCGCGAAAGTGGACATAGTGTCTCCTGATTCAAGCCGACAGTTTACGCCGGGCCAGCGCCCCACCCAAGAGCCCGGTCAGGCATCCGATGAGCAGCCCGCCGACGTGGGCGGCGTTGGCGATCTGGCCAAGGCCGAGGGTGCCGACCACGCCGGTCAGGCACACCACCAGCCAGATAAGCATCATCACCAGCACGCCCTTGGGCAGGTTGAAGTAGTGGTTGGGCGCCAGCCACTGGTACAGCCAGATGTGCCCCAGCAGGCCATACAGCACACCAGACAGGCCACCGAACAGGCTCGGCCCGCTGGTGTAGTGCTGGGCCAGGTTGGACACCAGGCTGAACAACAGGGTGAGGCCCAGCAGCATCCATGGGCCCTGGCGCAGTTCGATGCGTTTGCCCAGTTCCCAGTACCACAGGCTGTTCATGGCCAGGTGCAGCACGCCGAAATGCAACAGCATGGGCGATACCAGGCGCCACCACTGGCCTTGGTCCAGGCTTTGCGCCAGCGAGGTGAAGTACAGGTAATCGCCCTGCACGCGGAAGTCGAGGAAGGTGAACCAGCTGATGGTGGTGAAGTTGTCGCCCAGGTTGGTCAGGCCGGCGACGATGAAGCACAGCAGCAGGGTCAGGGTGGTGATCTTGCAGGCTTTGGCCTGTTCTGCCAGGGAGGGCTGTGTTGGGGCATTCGCGGGCATGCCCGCTCCCACAGGGGCATCAGTTGCCTGGATGTCGGCGTTACCTTCGGGGAAGCGTTGGTAGAGCTCGCGGACATCTTCGGCGAGGGTATCGGGGGCCCAGAGCACCTGGGCGTCGCCCTCCTCACTGACCCGGTGCGGCACCTGCAGGCGCTGCAGCAGGTGGACGAAGCCGCTGAGGTCGACCGACAGCGGCAGGCGCATCACTTCGATAATGTTCATTGGTTGGCCTGTGGGCGGTCGACGTCGACCCAGACGAACTTGTGCGGGTCGATACGGGTTTCATCATCCAGCCGGTAGGCGGCCAACTTGCCGTAAAGCACGGCGCTGTAGTCCAGACAGGCCAGGTTGGCGCGGATCGGCGCCGGGCGGCCACTGCGCCAGTAATGGCCGACGAACAGCAGCGGCTCGTCTTCGGCATAGCGCAGCAAGGCGTTTTTCTGGCTGTGGCTGAGTGGGGTGCTGGCCACTTCCGCAGGCAAGGCGTCGGGCTGGAACACGATGTCGCCGTAGGTTTGCGGGTCTTCTTCCCAGAACTTGGTGCGGAAGAAGGCGCGGGTCAGGCCGTCGCCGCCGGTCAGGGTAAGGCCGTCTGGCAGGCGCATGTCGGTACCGCGCAGCAGGCGGTTGCACACGGTGGCAGCGAAGCTGTTGCTCACCGCCGAGGCCTGGATGAAGTGCTCATCAATGCAGCCATTGGGGTATTGCTGGCGCAGCGGCTCGATCAGCCGCGGGTCCCAGCAGGCATGCACCAGGCGGAAGCGCCCGGCGTCGATGAACAGCGGCAGCTGGTAGAACCAGTTGACGAAGTCGTGCCAGTCACCGGGGTGGTGGGCGAACTGGGTCAGGGTTTCATCGATCAGCCGGGCGTGGCGTGGCGTGTGCTCGCGCACATAGGCCTTGCCGCTGCCGGGCAGCGCCGGGGTAACCCAGCCCAGGGCGTTGTACTCGTGGTTGCCCATGATGCAGAACGCCTGGCCGGCCTCGACCATGTCGTGGACGATGTGCAGCGCCTCGCGGATGCGTGGCCCACGGTCGACGATGTCACCGAGGAACAGCGCCTGGCGCCGCGGGTGGCGCCACACGCCGGCCACACGCTTGTATCCGAGGGCGTCGAGCAGGCGTTCAAGGGTCAGCGCACAACCGTGCACGTCACCAATGATGTCGAAACTTCGCGCCGGATCGAGCATCAGTCGTCCCTGCTCCCCAGGCGGCTGCCCCAACCGAGCTTGGTGCGGCAGACCTCGTAGTAATTGTGGTCCAGCGGGTGGATCAGGCGCAGCTTCTGCGGCTTCTTGCTCACCGTGATGGTGTCGCCGGGGGCGCAGGTGAAGTGGTTCTGGCCGTCACAGGACACCTGCGGGTAGATCTGCAGGTCCTTGGACACCACGATCTTCAGTTCGCTGTTGCCATCGACCACGATCGGCCGGCCCGACAGGGTGTGCGGGTACATCGGCACGATGACGATGGCGTCGAGCTTGGGGTGCATGATCGGGCCGCCGGCCGACAGCGCATAGGCGGTGGAGCCGGTGGGGGTGGCGACGATCAGGCCGTCGGCCTTCTGGCTGCAGACGAACTGGCCATCGATGTAGATCTCGAACTCGATCATGCGCGTCGACTTGCCCGGGTGCAGCACCACGTCGTTCAGCGCATCGCCCTGGCCAATGGCTTCGTGATGGCGGCGCACCTCGGCCTGCAGCAGGAAGCGGTTTTCCACCAGGTAGTGGCCGTCGAGTACTTCGGCGACTTTCTCTTCCAGCTCATCCGGGCGGATGTCGGTGAGGAAGCCCAGGTTGCCACGGTTGATGCCCAGCACCGGAATATTGTGCCGGGCCAGCGCGCGGGCGGCACCCAGCAGGCTACCGTCGCCGCCGACCACGATGACCAGGTCGCAGACCTCGCCCAGCAGCTTGCGGGTGGAGGTTTGCAGGCCATGGCCGGGCAGCACTTCGGCGATGGTGTCCTCGAGGATCACGTGCAGGTGGCGCTCGAGGAGGAATTTTTTCAGTCGGCGAATGGTGTCGAGCACCTGCGAGCTGCCAAGGCGGCCGATGATACCGATATTGCGAAATTGCTCCATGGGGCTCCTGCGAGGCTCTGCGGCGGGTGACGATGTGCCGATTATGGGCGAAACCACTGGGTAGCGGCAAACCGGCTATGCTCGCAGGATGATGCCATTTGCCCTGCTCAAAGACCTGCCCCGGCAGTTACGCCGCCCCGCCGTGCGCGACTTGGCCTGGGCCCTGCTGTCGCCGCCCTTGCTCAGCGCCCCGCCCTGCCCCCAGCGCCACCCGCTGGCGGGCAGCCTGTGGGCGGACCAGCCGCAGCGCCTTGAGCAGTGGCTGCGGGCGCTGGATGCCGACGACCGTCCCTTGCGCGACTGGCTGGCCAAGCTGGGCAGCCGGCGGCTAGGGCACTACTACGAACGCCTGTGGCAATTTGCCCTGGGCCAGGCGCCAGGCATCGAGCTGCTGGCGGCCAACCTGGCGATTCGCGATGGTGGGCGCACCTTGGGCGAACTGGACGTGGTGCTGCGCGACCGCGACGGCGTGCACCACCTGGAACTGGCGATCAAGTTGTACCTGGGCCCGGAGCGCGCTGGGTACGACCCTGCCGCCTGGCTTGGGCCTGGTTGCCATGACCGGCTGGGAACCAAGCTTGCGCACCTGGCAGGACACCAGCTGCCCATGTCGGCTGCTGTGCACAGCCGCGAGGTACTGGCCCGGCTGGGGGTTGAGCAGGTGCAGGCGCATGTGTGGCTGGGTGGCTATCTGTTCTATCCATGGCCTGGGCATGCCGAGCCGCCTGAGGGCGCCAACCCGCTGCATTTGCGCGGGCGCTGGGTGCGGCGGCGGGATTGGCTCATGGCAGAGGGTGAGCGTTGGCAGCCGTTGCAGCGGCATGCCTGGCTGGCACCGGCGCGGGTCGAGGCGAGTGAGTGTTGGCAGGCGGAGCAGTTTGCAGCGTGGCTGCATGTACTGGAGCGGCAGGCACCGGCGCAGTTGCTGGTGCGGTTGGAGGTGGATGCTGATGGCGCCTGGCAGGAGGCTGGGCGGGTGTTTCTGGTGGCTGATGCTTGGCCGCACTTGCCCAATACCTGATGCTGCCTGTACCGGCCCTATCGCGGCGGTTCGACGCCTAGATAAACCCGCCCCCCACAAGCCGGCGCGATCCCTGTAGGAGCGGCCTTGTGTCGCGAAAGGGCTGCAAAGCGGCCCCAGGGTTTCAGCGCAGATGCACAAATTGCCGGGGCTGCTTTCGCGACACAAGGCCGCTCCTACAGGTACTGCGCAGGTTTCAAAGTAAAGACAACACAATTTTCACAGACCCAGCGCAAAGATCTGTTCCCGGTAGCCATTAAAATGACACCTGAGCGCCAGCAAGAGCGCCATTCCGACCTGATGACGAGGACCGATCATGGTTTCATCCACCCCCGCGACCCATTACGCGCGCCTGTCCATCGCCCTGCATTGGCTGATGCTGGTGCTGCTGGCCGCTGTCTACGCCCTTATCGAACTGCGTGGCCTGTTCCCCAAGGACAGCGCCGAACGCAATCTGATGAAAGACCTGCACTTCATGCTCGGGCTCAGCGTATTCGTACTGGTCTGGCTACGCCTGGCCATCCGCCTGAGCCGCCCTACCCCGCCCATCGTGCCCAAGCCACCCGCCTGGCAGACTGGCCTTGCGCACCTGATGCACCTGGCGCTGTACCTGCTGATGATCGGCCTGCCGCTGGCCGGCTGGCTGATCCTCAGCGCCACCGACAAACCGGTGCCGTTCTTCGGCCTGGAGCTGCCGCACCTGATCGGCCCGAACCCGGACCAGGCCAAGTTCATCAAAGGCTGGCATGAACGTATCGGCAGCTGGGGCTACTGGCTGATCGGCCTGCACGCGCTGGCCGGGCTGTATCACCACTATGTGCAGCGCGACAACACGCTGCTGCGCATGCTGCCCTACAAGTAACCGCGCCGGCCCTGCAGGCCGCCGGTGTGTACAACGATCAGGCGGGTGCCGGGTGCGAACAGCCCGGCCACCACCTGATCACGCAGGGCTAGCAGGGCCTTGCCCGTGTAAAGGGCTTCGAGCGGCACACCCGTGTGCTGCTCGCAATCGGCGATGAAGGCCAACAGGTCATCGTCGAACTTGCCAAAACCGCCACGGCAGGCGTCGTGTAGCTGGTAGCCATGCGCGCCAGCCAGTGTCGCTACCATCTCCGGTACACCATGATCCCTGGGTACCGCCAATGCGCCGTGCACGGCATGCGCGCCCGCCTCGGCCAAGACCAGGCCGGCCAGGGTCGTACCGGTTCCGGCAGCCAGCCACCAGGCGTCGTAGTCCGCCCAGCCCAGTGCTGCGATTTGTGCGCGCACCTGCTGCATGATCAGCGCGCAGCCCTGTGCACCCGCCTGCCCGCCGCCGCCCTCGGGGATGCAGTGCCAGCCGGGGTAGCGTGCCTGCCAGGGCTCCCAGAAGCCAGGTTCGTTACGCGTGCGGTAGCCGCCATAACCGAGCCAGTGCAATTGCATGCCCAGCGCGTGCAGGTCACGCACGGTTGGCGTGTCCTGGGCGTGGCCGCGTAACAGGCCGGCGGTGGCGAAGCCGAAGCGCTTGCCGGCGGCGGCCAGGGCGTGCAGGTGGTTGGAATGGTTGCCGCCGAGGCTGATCAGGCCTGGGGCGTTGCTGGTAGCGGCCTGTTGCAGGTGATGGCGGAGCTTGAACCACTTGTTACCGCTGATCAGGGGGTCGATCAGGTCCAGGCGCAGGATGGCGGCGTTGACCTTGGCGGTTGCCAGCCAAGGCAGGTTCAGGGGGTGTAGGGGGGCTTGGGGGAGGTCGAATACATGCATGGGTTGCAGTTTACAGGGAAACCCTGGGGGCGCTGTGCGCCCCTTTCGCGACAAGGCCGCTTGTGTCTTGAGAGGGGATTAGAATCTGGAGTGAGAGCGGTGAATGGCAAGCTGAATGCCGGAGGTGCCTTGAGCACGTGTGGGAGCACAAGCTGCCATTCA